>JAVBMU010000038.1:0-6694 GCA_031552185.1 Cellulomonadaceae bacterium
GCCGCCTCGATCGTCCACGGTCCTCCCGATCCACTCGCCCAACCGAACGATTCCCACCACCGCCACCACGCACGCCACCATCCCGACCAGCACCCACCTGGCCCCACGAGAACTGATGCCCCTGGGCACCCCCGCACCGCCTGACCGCCCCACCCCGCCCGGCGGAACCGCCCACGGATCACCCACCGCCCGGCGCGTTCGATCATCCCGGTCAATACCAGCCAAGGTTCAACCCCTTCTGAACTCCCACCACACCCAAGGCGGTCCGCATCCAGTCGCCGGCATCCTTCGGCGAACCGACCGTCACCTTCTCACTCCGGTCGGTCACGACGGCGGCGATGTTCCACAACGACTCGCTATCCTCCGCGTAGTACTCCGAGTGCCCCGCCGAGGCGAGCGTGTCACCATCCGCGAGGGGATGGAAACCGCCATCGGTCTGGAACGGGGTCACCCCCGGCAACCGCACCGGATCCGGCCCGAAGGCATCGAGATCGGCCACAAAGTCGCCCCGCGCCTCGCCGGCGTAGACATGCCCGGCCGGCACGCTGAACGCCTCCGTTGTCCGAACACCCGCGCCCGGCGAGCCGAACAACACCAGATCGTCCACCGGAACATCGCCCGTGGCCGCCAATCCCGAGACCAGCGAGCCGTAGGAGTGCCCCAGCACCGTCAGGTGCGGGTCCTGCCCCAGCGCACCCTGGGCGGCCTGCAAGCCGTTCAAGGTGCTCGCCAGCCTCGGGGCGCCCGCCTCGGCGAATGCCGTCGTCGCAACCTCGGCGCCGACGGGCGCGCCGTAGCCGATCCACGCCAGGGTCGCGGTCGCGCCGGTCTTGACGGGGTTGTTGTCCTCGATGTCGAGCGCCAAGCGGGCCACCCGCGCCGCGTTCGCGGAGATGGCCCCCATGTAGTTCGTCACGCGCGAGTTCATCCCCGGCACGAGCACGGCGACATTGGCCGCAGCATCAAGGTCGCCGTACCCGATCGCGGCCCGGCCGGGCACGGTGGTGTCCAACAGGAACAAGGATGCGGGCACGCCGCGAGGTTTGTTCAACTGCCGATCGACGGCCGCCAGCATGGCCAGCCGCTCCTTGGCCTCCGCCAAAGCCTGCCTCGCCACCGCCCCGGCATTGCGCTCACCGGCCAGGGCGATGCCCTCGACGCCGACGACTCCGGGGAGCGCAAGGTCGCCACCGCTCAATCCGGGCGAGTCGAACGACTCCGGCATCGCCAGCATCAGTCTGGCCAGCAAGGCCTCCAGGGCGGCGATTTTGGCCCGCTCCTCAAGCAATGCATCAGCCAGCACGCGCCGGTTCGCCACGTCCCGGACCGCGGCCGGCAGACCATCGAGGTTTCCCAGCCGCCGCGGGCAGTCGGCAATCAGTTGGTCCTGCTCGGCTGGGCTCAGCGACGCCCACCAGGCGGCGACCTCGACCGGATCCGCACCCGCGCTCGGCAGCGCTCGGCTCTCGATCGCCGTGACCAGCTTTCCGATTGGCCCATCGCCGGCGGTCAGTGCCCGCAACGCGCGAGCCGCATCCCGATCGGCCTCCGTCGCGGCGTCCAGCGCCTCCCGCGCCATCGTGGCCGCGTCCGCGCAGGCCGAGACCTGGGCGGCATGCGCCGTGGGCGACCAGGCAATCGTTCCCCCCGGCGCCGCCACCGGCGCCGCCGGGGGCACCACGCTGCCGTCGTCACGCATCACACCGTCGTTGTCCGCGGCGAGGTCACCGGCGCGCACCAACAGCCCCTGAGCCGCAGCGAAAGCGTCCCCCGCCGCCAACAGCGTCCGCCTGGCCGGGCCCAGATTCTCGGCCACCTCCGCGAGCCGACGACGCAGGCGCTTCACCGCGCCCGCGGCGACGGCGCCCGCCTCGGACACCCACACCTCCTCCAACCGGCGAATCTGGATGCCGAGGCCGGACTCGGCCTCCTCCACCGCGGCCCGAACCCGCTGCACGCCGGCTGCCGAGCCGCCCAGGTCCGATGGACGCCACCCCAGCAGGGTGCTGACCCTCATCGTCATACCGGGCGCCTCCCCGGACCAGTACCCAAACCCATCCCGAGTTGGCGCACCTGCGAGCCGGCCCAGCCCTCAACCTCGGCGTAGTCGGACGCCGAGTCGGCAGTATCCCGTCCCCAGGCCGCCAACTCCGTACCGAGGGTGTCGATCGCAGCCCGGGTCGCATTCACGTATCCATCCAACGCGGAAATAATTGCCGAGTCTCCCGGTAGCGCCGCCCGCGCGGCAGTGACCGCGCCGCCCAACGGCTCGGAATCGAGGCCTTCCCCGAACGCGCTCACCCGGCCCGCCACCTCGCGCATGGCAGCCATGTCGACGTCCATTTCGTCGCCTCCGTCCTGGTCACAGCCGGAAGCATTCCGGCGCCCGGATTAGCCTGCATGTCCAAACTACCCGAGCGCACATCCTCGCTCCGGGTTATCCACAGCGGACGATGAGCGGGTCCGGGCCGCACGACCGCCCGACGGCAACGGTGGTGCCCCCGGGCGGACCCTGTGAGCTTGTGCACATTTTCACAAGCGCCGCCCTCTCCGCTATCGTGCGCGGCATCGCGGGCATAGCGTCGGATGTAGCGGACACGATCCGCGGCTCGCCGGGTACCGGCGGGCCGACCCCTCAAAGGAGACCGTCATGGCCACTATGCGTGCTGCCGTCGTTCACGCCTTCAAGGACCCGCTGAGCGTCGACGAACTCGAAGTCCCGACCCCGGGCCCCCTGGAAGCCCTGGTCCGGCTCGACTACTCCGGCGTCTGCCACACCGATCTGCACGCCGCCCACGGCGACTGGCCGGTCAAACCGACGCCGCCGTTCGTCCCCGGGCACGAGGGCGTGGGTACGGTCGTCGCCGTCGGCGAGGGTGTCACTCGGGTCAAGGTCGGGGACAAGGTCGGCAACGCCTGGCTGTGGAGCGCCTGCGGCGAGTGCGAGTACTGCGAGACCGGGTGGGAGACGTACTGCCCGAACGCGCAGTACGGCGGCTACACCAAGAACGGGTCGTTCGGCCAGTTCATGTTGGTGGACTCCCGGTACTGTCCCCGCATCCCAGACGGCGTCGACCTCGCCGCCGCCGCGCCAGTGCTGTGCGCGGGCGTGACGGTGTACAAGGGGCTGAAGGTCACTGACGCCAGGCCGGGCCAGTGGGTGCTGATCTCCGGCATCGGCGGCCTGGGGCACATCGCCGTCGACTACGCCGTCGCCATGGGCCTGCGCGTGATCGCGATCGACATCGACAATGCGAAGCTCGAACTCGCCAAGCGGCACGGCGCGGAGGCGGTGGTGAACGCGGCGACGTCGACCGACCCGGCCGCCGAGATCAAGGAGAAGACCGGCGGGGGCGCGCACGGCGCGCTGGTCACCGCGGTCAACGGCACGGCATTCCCGCAGGCCGTCGGCGGGTTGCGCGCCGGCGGGACGGTGTCGCTGGTCGGCCTGCCGCCGGAGTCCTTCCCGCTGGACATCTTCTCCACCGTGCTCCTGGGCCTGACCGTGCGCGGCTCGCTCGTCGGCACCCGCAAGGACATGGAGGAGGCGCTCGACTTCTTCGCTCGCGGCAAGATCAACCCGACCTACACAGTGCGGCCGATGGACGACATCAACGCGATCTTCGACGAACTCATCGACGGCAAGGTCGACGGGCGGGTGGTCATGAACATGGCGTGACGGCAGGCTGACCGCGCCGGGGCGGGCCCGGACCTGGGCGCCGGGCACATCGCCCGGCGCCCGCTCAGCGGGCGTTGTCCGCCAACCACGACCGGGGTCATTCCCATCGGCCGGCCGCTCTCCAAGGCGGTACCCGGAACCTTCCGGTTGCCGAGTCGTACTGGGGACACTGGCGGATCGGAGCCGACTCCCAATGGGCGGATATGTCGGGCGCCGACGTCAGCGGCCTCATCGACGAGGTGAACACCTTCGAGCATCGGCTCGACCGGTCCCAGATCGCCGGGCTCTACCGGCACGGGAAGACCGTTCCGGACATTCTGTGGCGGCTCGTCGAAAGCGATACGGTACACCATGTCCTGGATCAAAGCGGGAACGCCAACCACGGTCGCGGCCTGGGGAACGCGTACTTCGGCTTGAAGGACCACGCTGACTTCTTCGGCCATCGTGACGACACGGCCGACCTGACGGGTGCGGTGATCAATTCCAGCCGGCCGGGCCCCGCTCACGAGTTCACCATGCTCGCCCGAGTCAACTCCTACACGAAGGTTCGGGGAATCATGGCCCTTACCCGCGCCTTCGACGGAAGGTACCCGAGTGATGTTGAAGTCTCGATGCGTCCGGATCGCCGGATCGTGTTCGAGGTGACGAAGAACGGCGTTCGCCGGGTCCTGACCTCAGGGACACTGCCATTGCCGCCGGACATGGAGTCTATTCCAGAGCACTTTCGGCGACGGACATCCTGGGATTTGTTCAGAGCCGACTTCGCCTGAGGTTTCCCTCGGCTGGGCCATGGGGCACACAGCGATGGACGAGCGGCCCCGGCCGTCGAGTTCCGGCTGAGCCGGGGCCGGCGGACGCGAGCCGGTGCCGGTCACGTCGATCGGGGCTGGTCAGCCGGCGCGAGAACTACCGGGCACCGACCGCTCGTTCCTCGCGGCGGCGCGGGGCGCCGGCGGCTAGGCTCCCCTCGTGCTGGCGACGCTGATTCATGGTCCGCGCGATATCCGGGTGGAGACCGTCCCCGATCCCGTCCTGACCGATTCCGGGCGGGACGCCATCGTGCGCGTAGTGGCCGCCTGCGTCTGCGGCTCCGACCTGTGGCCGTATCGCGGCATTACCAGGACCCGGCGGCCGCACCGAATCGGGCACGAGTTCGTGGGCGTCGTCGAGGAAATTGGCGCCGACGTGCGCCGGGTCAAGCCCGGCGACTTCGTGGTTGCACCGTTCTACGTCTGTTGCGGCGGGTGCCTCAACTGCCGCAACGGCGTCTCCACCTCCTGCCTCAACGGCGGCTGGTGGGGCGAATCGGCGCGCGACGGCGGCTTCGCCGACGGCGGCCAGGGCGAGTTCGTCCGGGTGCCGCTGGCAGACGGCACCCTGTACGCGCTCGACGCCGCACCGGACTCCGCCCTGATTCCTGCCCTGCTCACCCTTTCCGACGTCATGGGCACCGGACACCACGCGGCGGTCTCCGCCGGCGTCCATCCGGGGGCAAGCGTCGCCGTCGTCGGCGACGGCGCCGTCGGGCTGTGCGGCGTACTTGCGGCGCGCCGGCTCGGCGCGACGACGATCATCGCCATGTCCCGCCATACCGACCGGGCTGCGCTCGCCCGAGACTTCGGCGCCACGCATGTCATTGCCGAGCGAGGCGACGACGGCGCCCGGGCCGTGCGCGAGTTGAGCGGCGGGATCGGGGCCGATTGTGTGCTCGAGTGTGTGGGCACCCGCGAGGCCATGGATCAGGCGTTCCGCTCGGCTCGGCCCGGCGGTCAGGTCGGCTTCGTCGGTGTTCCCAACGGCGACCCGGTGCTCGATGTTCGCAGCATGTTCGACGAGAACGTCGGGGTGCGCGGCGGCGTAGCGCCGGTACGCGGCTACCTTCCGGAGCTGTTGCCCGACGTGCTGTCCGGGGCGATCAACCCGGGGCGGGTCTTCGACCTCGAACTCCCACTGGCCGACGTCGCCGAAGCGTACGCCGCGATGGACGAGCGCCGGGCCATCAAGGTGCTGCTGCGGCCGTAGTGATGCGGTGACCGGCCGGTCGCCGGCGATTTTTCCGTCCTATGTCGGCGGCGGGCGTATCGTCAAGCTAGTGGCAAGGAAAGCCGGCCCTCTCACTTCAACCGGCGTCGGATGTCAAATGGCGGGGCATATTCGTCGGACCACGAAGACGTGAATGCGCCCCGGCGACTGCTGGGAATCCTCCTGCGCCGAAACCGGCGACGGCGTCGTGCACCTCGCCCTGATGCTCGCGCATTCACATCGGAAAGGTTCCACTCAGCCGGTTGACGTGCCAAACGCAGTTCGGATCGGGCACGCGCAAGGAACATTTTCTCGGCTTGCCTCATGCGCCCCTCGGCCCCACCCCACTCCGCCCACGCCCGCACCGCCTCAAGAAACTGCTCTCCAGCCCCGAAGAGAGCATCCGAGGCGAAGACATGAAGCTCATCGAGCGCCCGATCGAGCGCCTCGAAAGGAGCGTCCCGTGCCCCTGGCAGCGTCACTTCGAACGGTTCTCGCACCCGAACGTCGTGAATGTGCTTATACATTAGCGACAAGAATGCGGAGTATGATTCCTTCAAGTCTGGGTACCAGAGGGCCTCATCTTGGCGCGAAACGCGCACCTGCTCGCGCTTCCGCTCCTCGCGTCGCGCTAGCCGACTCTGCACCAGAGCCGCAACTGCTGTGATTGATCCACCCGCAATCGCCGCACCGAAAGCGATCCAAGCGTCCGACATGCCCTCAGGATATCCGAGTCGGATAAATCGGGCGACAGGTTGCACGACCCAGCCGGGCCGCCTCCGCCCGCGTCCATGGGCGCCCAGCCCTCCATAGGATGGCCGGGTGCCAGCCAGCGACCCGTACGCCGACCTGCCGTTCGCGATGGACGAGCCACCGCCCGCCGAGCCGGCGCCGGAGCAGCCCGCACGGCCGGGACCGGCAGGCGCCGCCCCGCCGCGAGCCAACCCGGCCCCGGCCCCGCCCGCGCCCGCACCGCCTCAAGAAACTGCTCTC
>JAVBMU010000125.1:0-6856 GCA_031552185.1 Cellulomonadaceae bacterium
ATAAAAGCCCTCGAAACCGCCTGCCCGCAACCGAGATACGAACTCTTCACCAGCCAAAAAAGCATCCGCAACCTGAGCCTCTACGAACGCCTCGGCTACACCCGCTTCAAAACCCAACAACTCTCCCCTTCCTTAACCTTCATCTACATGGAAAAGAAATCGTAAACCACAACCTCTTTCTGTCTGTGTCTGTCGGTGTCTGTCTGTGGCAAAAATTCGTAATTATATAACCCTTGACAAACTCCGAATATCCGATACAATCACCATTAATGTCTTGAACGTGTTGTTCAAGCCGAAACAAAAATTTGAGAAGGTTGCAACGTTTATAACGCGGCAACCTTTTTTGTTCCGTTGAAAAGTGAAAATCGCCGCCATGAGGACCAAGGCGGAGCCGTTTGCATCCGGCAGGCTCCCCTTTTATCCTCAAGCGGTTTTGAGAATTATCGAGGCGGGGGGGGGGAGTGTGCAGTATGCCTGGTTATGATCCGACGAGTCTCGAAAAAAAGTGGCAGAAATGCTGGCTCGAACATAAAACCTTCGCCGCCGTCATGGACGCCGCCAAGCCCAAGTTCTATGCCTTGGACATGTTCCCCTATCCGTCCGGCGAGGGACTCCACGTCGGCCATCCGGAAGGCTACACCGCCACCGACATCATCTCCCGCTACAAACGCGGCAAGGGTTTCGCCGTCATGCACCCGATGGGATGGGATGCCTTCGGCCTGCCCGCCGAACAGTACGCCATCAAAACCAATACGCACCCGCGCCAGCGTACAAAACAAAACATTGACCGCTTTCGCGCCCAGCTTCAGTCGTTGGGCTTCTCTTATGATTGGGACCGCGAAGTCGATACCACCGACCCGCACTACTTTAAATGGACCCAATGGATCTTTTTACGCCTTTACGATACTTGGTTCGACGCGGAAGCCAACAAGGGCCGCCCCATCTGCGAACTGATCGCCGAATTCGAATCCGGCCGGCGTACCACGCCTGAAATTCAAAAAGTTGGCGGATGGACCAAACTCTCAACCGCCCAGCGAGCCAAAGTCCTCGCCGGTTACCGGCTCGCGTACGAATCCGAAGTCCCGGTGAACTGGTGTCAGGGACTCGGCACGGTGCTGGCCAATGAAGAAGTCATCGACGGCAAATCCGAAGTCGGCGGCTTCCCAGTCGAACGCAAACCGATGCGTCAGTGGATGCTCCGCATCACCGCGTATGCTCAACGGCTCATCGACGGACTCGATTCGCTTGAGTGGAGCGATTCACTCAAAGAAATGCAGCGTAACTGGATCGGCCGCTCCGACGGCGCGATGGTCGATTTCAGCATCGACGGCCACCCGGACAAATTGACCGTCTTTACCACCCGACCCGATACGCTTTTCGGCGTGACCTACATGGTCATGGCGCCGGAACATCCGATGGTCGAAGCCCTCACCACAGCCCAGCAGAAAGAAAAAGTCGAAGCTTACCGCAAATGGGCCGCGGGAAGGTCCGACCGCGAACGTCAGGAAGACACCCGCAAAACAGGCGAGTTCACCGGCACGTACGCGATCAACCCGGTCAATCAGGACCGCATTCCGATCTACATCAGCGACTACGTATTGATGGGCTACGGCACCGGCGCGATCATGGCCGTGCCCGGTGGCGACCAGCGCGACTTCGAGTTCGCCACCTCGATGGGCCTGCCGGTGGTGTACACCGTGCAGCCGCCCGAGGGGCACGAGGGCGCCTGGCAGGGCGACGGCGAGATCATCAACTCCGCCAACGACGAGGTCTCGCTCGACGGCCTGAGCGTCGCCGACGCCAAGCGCCGGATCGTCGACTGGCTGGGTGAGCACGGCCTGGGCGAGTCGACCACGACCTACCGGCTCCGGGACTGGCTCTTCAGCCGGCAGCGGTATTGGGGCGAGCCGTTCCCGATCGTGTGGGACGCGGACGACCGGCCGCACGCGCTGCCCGAGTCCGAGCTGCCGCTGGAGTTGCCGGACGTGCCGGACTACGCGCCGCGCACCTTCGACCCGACCGACAAGGCGACCTCCCCGGAGGCGCCGCTGAGCCGCAACGAGGACTGGACCCGGGTCACGCTGGACCTGGGCGACGGGCCGCGGGAGTACCGCCGGGACACGAACACCATGCCCAACTGGGCCGGGTCCTGCTGGTACTACCTGCGCTACCTGGACCCGACCGAGGCCGGCGTCGTCGTCGACCCCGAGTTGGACCGGTACTGGATGAGCCCGGGGCACAACCCGACCTCCGGGCCGGGCGGCGGCGTCGACCTGTACGTGGGCGGCGTCGAGCACGCGGTGCTGCACCTGCTGTACGCGCGGTTCTGGCACAAGGTGCTGTACGACCTGGGCTACGTGTCGAGCGTCGAGCCGTTCGGCAAGCTGTTCAACCAGGGTTACATCCAGGCGTATGCGTACACGGACGCGCGCGGGGCGTACGTCCCGGCGGCCGAGGTCGTCGAGGAGCCCGGCCCGGACGGCGAGCCGGTGTACCGGTGGAACGGCGAGGCGGTCAGCCGCGAGTACGGCAAGATCGGCAAGTCGCTGAAGAACGCGGTGACGCCGGACGAGATGTACGAGGCCTACGGGGCCGACACCTTCCGGGTGTACGAGATGTCGATGGGTCCGCTGGACTTGTCCCGGCCGTGGGAGACCCGGGCCGTGGTCGGCGCCCAGCGGTTCCTGCAGCGGCTGTGGCGCAACGTGATTTCCGAGGAGACCGGCGAGGTCACGGTGACCGACGAGCCGGCCGGCGAGGAGACGCGGCGGGCGCTGCACCGGGCCATCGCCGGCGCCCGCACCGAGTTCCAGAACATGCGGCCGAACACCGCCATCGCGAAGCTGATCACCCTGAACAACCACCTGACCGGCCTGAATCGGGTGCCGCGCGAGGCCGTCGAGCCGTTGGTGCTGATGACCTCGCCCGTCGCCCCGCACATCGCCGAGGAGTTGTGGTCGCGGCTGGGGCACGACGAGTCGCTGGCGTACGAGTCGTTCCCGGTCGCGGACGAGGCCTACCTGGTCGAGGAGACCGTCACCTGCGTGGTGCAGGTCGCGGGCAAGGTCCGGGCCCGGTTGGAGGTGCCGCCGACGGTCGAGGACAACGAACTGCGCGACCTCGCGCTGGCCGAGCCCAACGTGCACCGCGCGCTCGACGGGCGCGACGTGCGGACCGTCGTCGTGCGGGCGCCGGGGCTGGTGAACGTCGTCCCGGCGTAGGTTTCCGATCGGCGCCGCCGCACCTCGGTGCGGCGGCGCCGTTTCGCTGCGCGGGGGGCGGCGCGGTGTCACGCCGTTGGTATTCGTGCTCTGAGCTGTCTGTCGGGGCCGCTCCGCTTTCGGGTGCCGAAGGCGGCCCGGCGGAATATTCCGGTCCGGATTCGGGGGTCGGGCCGCTTTCATGGTGTGAGACTCGGGCGTGGCAAACAGGAGCGATGGCGTCCGGCCGGTCGGTTGCGGGGGCGGGCGTCACGCATCGCATTCAGGAGGGGAAATGGAGACTGTCATCGCGGGCGGGCGGCGCGGGCGTCGTCGGGTCGGGGGTGGTGCCCGGGTGCGGGTGGCTGTGGCCGGGGTGGTGGGGCTCGCCGCGTCCGTGCTCGTGGGGCCGTTGACCGCGGCGCCGGCCGCGGCGGCATCGGACCTGGGTGGGCCGATCGGCCCGACCGAGATCGTGCGGCGGGCCGCGGCTTGGCAGGTCAGCCCGCCGAAGGCGTTCGACTGCACGCCGCCGGGGATCTATCCCGAACCCTTGTCCTGCGCCTACGGCCCGGGTGATGACACCTCGGGTGCCCAGGCCGGGTATCGGCTGAATCCGGTGGGGTTCGCCGCCATGGCGTGGCACCTGGACCCGGGGAACGGGCCGCTCGACTTCGATCAACTCCGCGGCGGCTTCACCAAGGCGATCCCTCTCGGAGACTTGATGCCGGGCGATGTCGTCATGGACCGGTTCCGCAACCAGGTAATGATCTTCGATCGGTGGACCGGGTTCGAGAACGGTATCGGGTTCGAGGCGAGTCTCTATCTCCTGGACGGTCACACGGTGAAACGGTCCGTGGTGCGGATCGTGGACAAGAAGCGGAACCTGCTCAACGGTTTCGAGGCGCGTCGTTACGTCAAGTGGAGCAGTGACCTGTGGTTCATCAAGACCCGGAACACCGCCTCGGGGAAGGTCGAGGTCCACTCGGCAACCCGGCAGTCGCGCTTCCGCGACCGTGGCGTCAGTTCGACGACGAGGTTCGCGGCGGCGGAGGCCGATAACGGTACCTGGGCGATGGTGGGTGCGGACCTGTGGTTCATCAAGACCAGGAACACAGCCTCGGGAAAGGTCGAGCTGCACACGGCGAAGGCTCCGAGCTACCGCTCCGGAAAGAGCTTCGTGACGCGCTTCTCGACGGCGACTGCTGCCGACGGGATCTGGCAGATGGACGGCGACGACCTGTGGTTCATCAAGACCAGGAACACCGCCTCGGGGAAGGTCGAGGCATCTTCGGCCACGGCCGCCACCGGATATTCGTTCGGGCTCGGGCGTTCACTACTCGACGTCCTCATCAACCGCGGTCGCAGCGAAATGACGTACCAGACCGTCTTCCCCACGGCGGAAGCACCCGGGACGATGTTCCAGATCGTCGACAACACCCTCTGGTCCATTCGGATACCTGAATGGGACCTGTACGTCTCAGTTCATGGCGCGAACAGCAGCATCACCAGGCAGGATCCGGCGCTACTGGAGGAATTCCGGGTGTCGCCCATGCTGGGGATGAGCCTTGAGTTCACCGAGCGCGTCGTTTGCTTCCTCGAGCGAGGGTGGGTCAACGGCAAGAATCTCGTTTTCATCTCTCCGAGCGAGCGCGGTCGGGTCGAAGCCGGCGATTTCGAGGGCTCGTTGACCCCGTTCTCGGCCAGCGATTGGCCGAACGGCGTGTGGACGATCGCGCGGTAGCAGTTCGAGGGCCGGAACGATCACAAGGCCGCACCGGGGGTGACCGGCGATTTCACGATCGCGGGTATCCGGGACGGCAAGCCCTTCACCGAGCGCCTGAACCTCGCCACCAACCGCCTGGCGGACGGCACCCTGCTCAGCAGCTGGCGGCCCGCCCGATACGTCTTACCGCGCGCCGGTCAGGTTCATCCCGGGGTCGATGACGGCGCGGCCAAGGGGGCGTCGACCAGGCAGGTCCGGCGGCAGCGCCAAGGCGTCAGCGCTTGCGCGTGCCGAAGATGGACCGGGTGATCTCCCGGCCGAGTTGGGTCCCGGCCGAGCGCAGGAACGAGTCCAGAGCGGACTTGGGGGCCGAGCGGCGGTTGGTCGAGGAGGGCTTCGGCGCCTCGGCGCGGCGCTGCCGCTCGGCCTCGCGCAGAAGCTTGTCGCGTTCCCTATTCAGTTGCGCCTGGCGCTTGGCCTCCTCGGCCTCGGCCTTGCGCCGGGCCGCTTCGGCTGCGGCCTGTGCCGCAGCGGCGGCCTGTTGTTGGACGCGCCTGGTGAGCAGTTCGTACGCGGATTCGTTGTCGACGGCGGCGCCGTACCGGGCGGTCAGGGGCGAACTCGCGATGGTGCGGTCGAGGACGTCCGGCGCCGCCGGCTCCATGGCCGACTGGGGCGCCCGGACCCGGGTCCAGGCCACCGGCGTCGGCGTGCCCTGCTCGGCCAGCACGGTGACCACGGCCTCGCCGGTACCGAGCGACTGGAGCAGTCGCTCCAGGTCGTAGGGGGACGTCGGGAAGGTGCGGGCGGCCTGCCGGAGCGCGGCGGCGTCGTCGGGGGTGAAGGCACGCAACGCATGCTGGACCCGATTGCCGAGCTGGGCCAGGACGTCGGCCGGGACGTCCTTGGGGCTCTGGGTCACGAAGAAGACGCCCACGCCCTTGGAGCGGATCAGGCGAACGGTCTGGACGATCTGGGTCAGGAAGTCCTTTGAGGCGCCGGTGAACAGCAGGTGCGCCTCGTCGAAGAAGAAGACCAGCTTGGGCCGCTCGGGGTCCCCGACCTCTGGCAGGTCGTGGAACAGGTCCGCCAGCAGCCACATCAGGAAGGTCGAGAACAGCGCCGGACGGTCCTGAACGGCCGGCAACTCCAGGGCCGAAATGACCCCGCGGCCGTCGGCGGCGACGCGCAGGAGTTCCGTGGTGGCGAAGGCAGGCTCGCCGAAGAAGACGTCGGCGCCCTGCGCCTGCAGACCGACGATCTCGCGCAGGATCACCCCCGCCGTGGCGGCGGACAGGCCGCCGATGCCTTTGAGTTCGGCTTTGCCGTCGTCCGAGACGAGGAACGCGATGGTCGCTTGCAGGTCCTTCAGGTCCAGGAGCGCGAGGCCCTGGCTGTCGGCCCAGTGGAAGATCAGGCCGAGGCTCGATTCCTGGGTCTCGTTCAGGCCGAGCACCTTGGCCAGCAGGATCGGGCCGAAGTCCGTGACGGTGGTGCGGATCGGGATGCCCGAGCCCATCCCGCCGAGCGAATAGAACTCGACCGGGAACGCGGTCGGTTGCCAGTCCTGCCCGATGCCGGCCGTGCGAGCCAGGATCTTCTCGTTCGACGCGCCCGGGACGGCCAGGCCGGAAAGGTCGCCCTTGACATCCGCGAGGAAGACGGGGACGCCGGCGGCGGACAGGCCCTCGGCCATGCCCTGGAGCGTCTTGGTCTTGCCGGTGCCGGTGGCGCCGGCGACGAGGCCGTGCCGGTTGAGCATGCCCAGCGCGAAGCCGATCTGGACGTCCTTGACCGGGGCCGGCTCGCCGCCGTCGGTCGACTCGAGCAGCGCTCCGAGGGGAAGCACCGGGCCTCGGTAGGCGTACCCGGCGGCGACCTCGGCCGCGTAGCCGGTCGGGGCGGTGGGGGCGGGGGCGGGTGCGACGCC
>JAVBMU010000129.1:0-20670 GCA_031552185.1 Cellulomonadaceae bacterium
GGCGTGATGCGGAAGTGATGGCACGCCATCAACCTAGCGTCCGTAGATGACTTTACTTAGGGTTACCTTACAATCAGAAATGCCGTCTGACCCGCGAACTTGACACCTGACCTGCAACTATGCATGCTCGTAGCGGGTAACTCGTGGTTAGCGTCCGCGCGGATAGGTGTGGGCACCCGTGGCGCCGACGCCGGCCCGCGAGCGAGATGTACCGCGAACGAGAGGTACCGCGCGCGAACGAGAGGTATCGCACGCCGGACCGACCGATTCGCGACGTTTAGCCTCTACCTCGTTCGCGATACCTCTCGTTCGTGCGACAAACCTCTATCTCGCGCGCCCCATCTCCATGTCGCGCGGCGGCGAACGTCGCCCGCACCACACCACCGCACCCTCGCCGGCCGCCGGGAAAACCACCCGCCGCGGCCTGACCGCCCACGACCACGAACGCCGCAACAAAGCGCGTCGAGTCAGAACCTGACGCGTCGAGTCAGTACCGTGCGCGTCGAGTCAGTACCTTGCAGCTGTTCGGCGCTCGTTTTACCGGCGTGTCGGGACTCCCTGGGGGGCTCCGGTTCTGACTCGCCGCGTCAGGTTCTGACTCGCCGCGTCCGGTTCTGACTCGCCGCGTCAGGTACTGATTCGCGACGCACCACCTCGCGTCCACCACCACGCCCGTCCACCCTGCCAGACCGGGCCGCCGATCAGGGCCCCGAACCCGAACCCGAACGGCTCGATTAACGACGACGACACCGCAGGCACCAAGGCCGTGAGTGGGCGGCCCCGGCCGCTGCCCGTTCAGGCACTCCCCGCTCGGATGCAGACCTAGACCATCCACACCGAGCCGGCCACCAGGTGCCCGCACCGCCACACCGCGCAGAACCCCTAACCGCGCAATCTCTTGGTTGCAGTTCAGTGCGAAAACCGCAACAAATCACGGGTTCGGCACTCGGCGTCGCGCCGGCGGCGCCCGTCGTCAGCCGGCGCTTGGCCTATGTTCCTGCGATCACCATGGCCAATCGCTCATCCGGGTGGGATCGGTGAAGAGGGTCCTCCGGGCCAGGCTCTGGGCGGTGCCCAGTTCGGGGCGGAGGGCCGGGACCCGGCGATAAAGGTCGATGACTTCTTGAATTGCCGTCGGGCCGAGGGCAAGGCCGCGGGTGGCCACGATGATGCTCGGGAGGTGGGTGCGGGCCCGGCCGCGCCACGGCCCGGCCAGGAATCGTTGGCGCGCGCTCGCGTGCGCCCGGGGCACGATCTCGACGGAGCTGTCGTCGAGGGAGCGTACGACGTCGACGATGTCGTCCCAGGCCAGGGTGATTTCGCTGCCGCGATAGCGGTAGGCGACCTGGTGGGGGTCGAGCCAGAGCCCGCCGGCGACCCAGCGGCCGGTCAGGGCGGCGACGAACAGTCCCAGCCCCCAGATCGCGAAGGGGAGGTAGGCGAGCACGGTCAGGGGCTGTCGGGCGTGGATGATCGCCAGGGTGAGGCAGCCGAGCCCGATCGCGCCGGCGGCGGCGATGTTGGCGACGAACTCGGGGTCGCGGTGCGCGATCACCGTGGCGGCTCCGTCGCGGCGGCCGGTCCGGACGGTGGGCCGCGGCGGCCGGAGCCGGTCCCGAAGGTAGCGGCCGATCACGCGGGCGACCGCGGCGAACAGGAGCATCACTCCCGCCACCCGGAACGCCAAGGGCGCGGGGGAGAACGGCGAAGCGGCGAGGCAGGTGGATCCGCTGAGGATCGCTGCCCAGCTGGCGTACCCGGCGATGGGATCGAAATTCCCTTCCCGCAGCAGCCGGCTTTGACCGCGCTCATGCCACAGCGGACGCGGGTCGGCATGCAGAGATTCCGACGGAAACCGCTCGCCGGTGGGCGCCCGGGTAGCGATCGGCGGCGCGGCCGCTGCGGCCTCGGCGAGCGCCGCCAGGCGCGCCAGGCTTGAGACGTGGCCAAGTTCCCTGCGCAACTCGGGATGACGCGCATACAACTCAATGACCTGGCTCAACGTCTCCCGGTCGAGGCGCAGGTCGATGGTTCCCACCACGAGTTCTCTGATCCGCAGCTTTGACCGCCCTCGCCATGGCCCGGCCCGAAAGACCTGCTGGGCGCGGCGGCCATCTCGTGGGACCACCACGAGGAAGGGGCTCGTCCGGCCCGGGACCACCCGTTCGACGTCGTCCCACGCCAACGTGATGTGACTGCCGAAATACCGCCACCCCACCCAATGCGGCGTTAGCCACAGACCGGGGACGACATAGGCGCGGCAGGCCACCCCGACCAACATTCCGGCCGGCGACAAAGCGACGACGACTGCCAGTGCGGCGAGCGACTTGAAGACGTCCGTCGGCGATGCGCTGATCCACAGCCCGTCGGCCGCCAATCGGATCAACCACCCGACTACCATTGCGCACCACATCGCCGTCATCGCGACACCCACGTAGAAATCCCGACTCGACCGCGCGATCACCGTAGTTGGCACACCACCATCCACCGTGACGCGCGGCACGCTCGGCCGCGGCCTGGTGCGGAAGAATCTGGCCAGTGCAAGGCATACGGCCATCCCGACGAGGTAGCAGCCAAAGACGGCAAGCCAGGCTGCCCGGCGTGGCGTGGCCAGAATGAGCACGCCCGTGGCGAGCGAAACGCCGAATGAGTAACGGACCCATCGGGAGCTGTCGATGGTTTGTCCGGGCCGAGCGGGGCGGTCCTGGAGCAACTCGCGTTCGAAATCCCCCTCGAGCCATTCTTCCGGGGCCACGGCCTCGCCGAGTTCACGATCGAGACTCATCCGAACAGCGCCTTCCAGCCGCCCCGGAGCCCATCACCCGCGGCGCCGATGGCCGAACTGCCTGCCGTCGCGATCGCCTCGCCGGTGTCGACCAGGTCGCGCCATCCGTTCTCGATGGCCTCGCCAATGTCGCCCTTTTCGAAAAAGCCATCGGCTACTCCGCCGGCGAGCACACCGACGGCTGCGCCGCCGGCGGCGCTGACCACAGCGCCGGCCACAGCGCCGACCACCGTTCCGGCACCTGGCACGGCGGATCCGACCAGGGCACCAGTCCCGATACCTGCGAGGATCGAAGCCCCCAGTCCGACGCCGTTGGAGGTGATCGCCTGCGCAGTGCTCTCCCCTTGAGCGAGATCCTGCTGGATGCTCCAGCCGGTGAGAGCCGCCCCCACCACGCCGCCGGCCTTTCCGAGTTTGGCCAGCTTTGCGGCGCGGGCCGCGTCGTCGGCGGACGCCCGGGTCAGCTCGCCTGCCGTCTTGAGATTGCGGAAGAATTCGTCGGTCAGGACCGGGGGCTTGCCGGAGGTGTTCTTCAGGGCGCTGAACGCTTTCCGGGTCAAATCGTCGGCGTCCTTGGCCAACTTGGCGGACCGCGCCGCGCGGGATTCCGCGGCCCCGCTTGCCGCCCCGGCGCCGGCGTCGTTCGCCGCCGACAAGAGGGGGAGCTTTGCCGCGTCCAAGGCCTTGAGCATCCGGCGGAGATTCTCCTCCGACGCCCTGAGAGCCCCCAGGACGGCGGCCATCGACAACTCGGCTGCGCGATAGGCAGTCCACAGCGCGGCGTTGACGGTGACGGCGGCAACGGCATCCGCATAGGTTTTGGCGTCCAGCGGTGATGCCCCTGGCGGCAGCGGTGGCGGCGACTGCAGTATTTCGCTCGGCGGTCGAATCACGGCGGCCTCGACGAGGAGACCGGCCTCGACCGCAGCGGCGCGAACAGCCGCCGCGTCCCGTTGCGCTGCGGCGAGCACCGAAGCGTGCTCGCGCAGCGCCTTCGCGGCACCGGGAAAAGTGTCGACGCAAGTCCGGGCAGCCGTCTGCAGGGTCGAGGCACTCGATCGGAAGGCGTCACCCGTCTCGCCCGACCACGAGGCATCCGACCCCGCGGACGCCAGTATCGACTCCGTCTCGGCAATCGTGTCGTCGACCTCATCGATCCAGGCCGCGAGTGCAGTGAACGCCGCGGGCTTTCCTTCGATTCGGGTCGAAATCCCGGTCGAACTCACGAGTCGCCTCCGGACGGTCCGGTCGGCTCGCCGAGCAGGCTGCCGGCGATGCCGAGCCCGGCGGCGGTCGGTCCGCCCGCGAGGGCGCCGAACGACAACTCGACGAGGGACTGTGCGATCCGGAACTCGGTCTCGGAAAAGTCGGCGAGAGCGCCCTCGATGTCGACGCCGAACTCGGCCACGCCGGCCGCGAGTTGCGCCGCTCTGGCCTGCACCACCAACGACATCGCCCGGCCGATTTCCGCTCCCGGTCCGGGCGACAGATTCGCGGGCGGCGCGGCGAGGTGCTCGACCAGCGCCTCGACAGTGGCGTCGACGTCCTTGAGAACCTCGGTCACGCTCTCGACGTCAATGCTGATCACTTCGCTCATCGCCGGTCCTCCGGAATGTAGAGGTCGGTATAGATGACGTCGTATCGGCTCTCGTCCCTGATCCGCTGCAGATCTTCGACGGTCAGGAGCGCCCACGGAGTATCGGCGCCGGCCCCGGCGCGCAGTCGATCGAGCGCGGTATATGCCAGAAGTGCGACTCGGTCATCGAGCGTCCGGCGCATCGACACCCTCAAGTCTCCGGTTTCCCCGTCGGTATGGCAGGGGACGTAGACGGCAGGTGGGAATTCCGAGAGCGAAGGGCCGTGACCCGCGGTCGCCATATCCATCAGGTGCCTCCTCGATATGATTGACGTTCGGAAGGTGCATACTGCTCGAACGTCTCATACCATACTTGACGGAAGAAGGCAGGCGCCCAGGCGCTCCGGCGCGGCAGTGCACCGGCGCAGTGCACCGGCGGCGCCGCACGGCACTGCTACGCGCCGAGCGCCCGCCGAACGGCGTCGGTGATCGCGGCCCACGGCAGCGGCGCGGTGGGAGTGAGTTCGCGCGGCTCGAGCAGCGGCCAGACGTCGGGCCCCTCGATCACGTCGACGCCCGCGGCGCGGAGCCGGTCCAGGTGCGCGGCCCAGGCGGGGTGGCGGGTGTGGGCGGCGTTGACCCGCGGGAACAACACGATCGGGGTGCCGGTGCCCAGCGCCTCGACCACCGGCGTCGTCGCCTGGTCGTCGCAGATTCCGGTGGCGAGCTTCGCGACGTAGTTCGCCGTCGCCGGGGCGACGACGAAGCAGTCCGCGAAGGGATGCGGCCGGGCCTCCTGTGGTAGGCGCGCCGTCCAGCGCACCGGCAGGCCGGTGAGTTGGGCCAGGCGATCGTGTTCCGCGGGGCTGAACCAGCTCGCCGCCGTCGGGGTGAGGGTGATCGCCACCCGGTACCCCTCGGCGATCATCGGCTCGACGAAGTTCTCCCGGATCGCCAGCGCGCCGTCGGCGCTGCACACCACAAGTGCGATCGTTTTCGGCTCCACGATGGCTCCTTCGTCGGTTCCGTGGGCGGCCGCGATCCGGCAATTCGGGACGACCCGTTCAGGCCAGTCTAGGGCGGCGGGGCCGGGGCAGGGCAGTCCCAGTCGGGGAACGCTTTGAGGTCCGGGGCCGGTCGGGTACCCGCCAGGACTTCCGCCACCGTCGCGAGCAGCGCGGCGCGCGCGTCGCCGTCCTTCCGGCGGGCCTCGGCATGGACGTGCAGCGGCCAGGTGCCGGTGGCAACGGCGTCGGCGATCAGGGTGGCGAGCGTGTGCTGCGCGGTGGTCCGTTCGGGGTCGTCACCGTAGGCGAAGAGGTAATAGGCGATCTCGGCGCGCAGCGGCTTGGGGTCGAGCGCGGTCAGGAGCGAGTGGGCTCGTCCGGCGACGGCCAGCCCCTCCTCGTGTCGGCCGATCTGCAGGAGTAGGTGGGCGTAGTTGCCGAAGGGCGCTTGCGCGCCGCCCCGAAATTCAACTAGCGTTGAGTTCTGCGAGCCGACGGCGCCCGGCGCGCGCGACGGGTCCCCGACCCGCGCGCCGCCTACCACCCGGCCCGCGCGAACCGCCACCCGGGCGTCGCGCCCGGGCCACCCGGCCGACCGGAAGGGCCACGCAATGCGCGCCATGGTGATCAAGGAGTTCCGCGAGTTACGCCGGGACAAGCGCACGGTCGCGATGATCGTGGCGTTGCCGTTGATGTTGCTGATCATCTTCGGCTTCGCCGCCAACTTCACGATCGACACGCTCAAGGTGGCCGCCGTCGGCTCGGGTGCGGAGCAATTCGCCGCCGCCGTCGAGCGGGCGCCGGCGCAGGTTCGGGACAAGCTCGACGTCGCGATCGTCGAGCCGGCCTGGACGGACGCCGACGCCCGGGCGCAGCTTCGGGACGACAAGGTGGACCTCGCCGTCGTGACGGGCGACGCGACCGCGGGCAAGCCGATGATCTACATCGACGGGTCGAACCTGTTCGCCGCCCAGTCGGCGAATGTCATCGTCGCCGGGCTCGGGACGAACGTCGACCACGAGATCCTCTACAACCCGGACCTCGACACGGCGTGGGTCATGGTGCCCGGCCTGATCGGACTGATTCTGACGTTTATCGGCACGATCGTGACCAGCATCGGCATGGTCAAGGAACGCGAGAACGGCACGCTGGAGCAATTGGCGGTGATGCCGCTGCGGCCGGCCACGGTCATTGTCGGCAAGATCGCGCCGTACTTCCTGCTGGCGAGCTTCGACATGGTCGTGATCACGCTGCTCGGAATGTGGATCTTCGACGTGCCGTTCGTCGGGAATGTCATTCCGTTCGCGGTCGGCGCGGCGCTGTTCCTGCTGGTTGTGCTCGGCATCGGGGTGCTGATCTCGACCGTCTCGCAGACCACCGGCCAGGCGGTTCAGGTGGCCCTGATGACGATGCTGCCGCAAATCCTGCTCTCCGGGTTCATCTTCCCGCTGAACGCGATGGCAGTCGGCGTGCGGTGGATCGGCTACTTGCTGCCGCTGACCTGGTTCACCAAGGTGTCCCAGGGGGTCATGCTGCGCGGCACGTCCTGGGGTTATCTCTGGTTGCCGCTGCTGATTCTCCTGGTCATGGCGATCGTCGTCTTCGGGGCCGCCGTGCTGCGGTTGCGCCGCGACCTGGCGCCGGCCCGCGGCCACGGCGCGGCCCCGGCCGCCGGCCCGACGGCGGCCGCCCCGGTTCCGCCTGGCTCGGTTCCGGTTGCCCCCGCCGACACCGAGGCGGCGCAGTGATGTGGGGCGCGCAGAACTTGACGGTACGTTTCGGCGGCGGTCACGGCCCGGCCGCGACGGAGGCGGTCACCGCGCTCGACGCCGTGACGGTGGCCGTCCCGGCCGGCGCGGTCACGGCAATCGTCGGCGGCGACGGGGCCGGCAAGTCGACGTTGCTGCGGGCGTTCCTCGGCCGGGTACCGACGGCGTCGGGCGCCGTGACCATGCCGGGGCTCGAGCGAATCGGTTACCAGCCGTCGTCGAGCGGGGTCTGGCGCGCGCTGTCGGTCGCCGAGAACGTGGAGTTCGTCGGCGCCGCCTACGGGATGGCCGGCGCCACCCTGACCACCCGCCGGGACGAGTTGCTCGCCCGGGCCGGGCTCGACGGCGCCCTGGACCGGCTCGGCGGGCAACTGTCCGGCGGGATGCGGCAGAAGCTCGGCTTCTGCCTGGCGATGCTGCACCGGCCCGAGGTGCTGCTCCTGGACGAGCCGAGCACCGGCGTCGACCCGGTCAGCCGGGTCGAGCTGTGGCGGCTGGTCGCCGAGGCGGCCGCCGCCGGCACGGCGGTGTGCATGACGACGACGTACCTGGACGAGGCCGAACGCGCGTCGACCGTCATCGCCCTCGATTCCGGTCGGGTGCTCGCCGCCGGCGAGCCGGCCGTGATCCGCGGGGCGGTGCCGGGCACGGTGAGCACCAACCCGACCCGACCCGCCGACGCCGCGGGCCGCGCTTGGCGCCGCGGCACCTTGTTCCACGTGTGGACCCCGCCGGCCGGCGCCCCGGCCGGGGCGGCCGCCGTGGTCCCCGGCGCGCCGGTCGAACCCGACCTGGAGGACGCCGTCATCGCGCTCACCCTCGCCCGCCAGGGCGGCCGACCGGAGGAGGCAGCATGACCGACCAACCCCAGCCGCTCGTCGTCGCCCAGGACGTGTGGAAGTCCTATGGTGCCGTCCACGCCGTGTGCGGCGTCTCGCTGACGGTGACGCCCGGCGAAGTGGTCGGCCTGCTCGGCGCGAACGGAGCCGGCAAGACGACGCTGCTCCGGATGATCCTCGGCCTGGAGGCGCCCGACCGCGGCGCGATCGGCGTGCTCGGCACGGCGCCGGCGCAGTTCGACCGGCACGCGCTCGGCTACGTGCCGCAGGGGTTGGGCCTGTACCGCGACCTGACCGTCGACCAGAACGTGGAATTCGTGTGCGAGGCGTTCGGCGTGCCGGAGCCGCCCCCGCTGCCCGCCGCGCTGGCCGAGGTGCGCAAGCGGCCGATCGGCGACATCGGCCTCGGCCGCCGCCGCCAACTCGCCTTCCACTGCGCGTTGCTGCACCGGCCCCGGCTGTTGGTGCTGGACGAGCCGACGTCCGGCGTCGACCCGCTGGCCCGCGCCCGGCTGTGGGACCGGATTCACGAGCAGGCCGAGGCCGGCGTCGGCGTGCTGGTCACGACCCACTACATGCAGGAGGCCGAGCAGTGCACCCGGCTGGAGATCATGTCCCGCGGCCTGCCGGTCGCCCGGGGGACGGTGGCTGAGATCGTCGGCGGGCGCGATGCGGTGGTGGTGCAGGCGCCGGCGTGGGAGGCGGCCTTCGCCGCCCTGGTCGACGCCGGGCTCCCGGTCGCGCTCGACGGGCGGACCTGCCGGGTGGCCGGGACGGCGCCGCAGGCGGTCGAGGCGGCGCTCGCCGCCCGCGGGGTGCAGGCCGCGATCGGCTCGGCGCCCGCGACCCTGGAGGAGACGATGGTGTTGGTGGAGCGGGCGACGGCGTGACCAGCGGGGACTCGGCGCGGGCCGATGCGGCGGCTGGCGGGGCGCCGGGGCGGGGCGCGCGGCGCGGCCGAAAGCCCGGACGGCGGCCGGGCGGGACCGGCACCCGGGCGGCGATCCTCGGCGCCGCCCGGCAGGCCTTTGCCGACTTGGGCTTCGAGGGGGCGACGGTCCGGGAAATCGCCGCCCGGGCCGGCGTCGACCCGGCGATGATCCACCACTACTTCGGCTCGAAGGAGAAGCTGTTCCTGGCGGCGGTCGACGTGCCGTTCGATCCGGCCGACTTTCTGGCCTCGGCCGGGCCGGTGCCGCGCGACGCCGTCGGCGAGCACGTGGTCAGGTCGCTCGTGCGGGCATGGGACTCGGTCGCCGGCGCGGCCGTGCTGGCCCTCCTGCGGTCCGCTTTCCGGAGCCGGAGCGGGGCGCTGCTGCTGCGCGAACTGGTGCTCGCTCGGATCCTGCGCCCCGTGCTTTCGGGCCTCGAGCCGGATCCGGTGCTGGCCGAGTGGCGGGCGGCGCTCGCGGCGAGTCAGCTCGCCGGCCTGGCCTTGACTCGCTACGTCCTGCGGCTGGAACCCCTCGCCGGGGCGTCCCCCGAGGCGATCGTTGCCGCGATCGCGCCGCAGGTGCAGCACTATCTCACCGGCCCGGTACCGCCACCGCCCGCGCCGGCGAAGTCGGGCCGGTGACGCTCGCCCGCATCCAGGCGGGCCCGAGGTAGATATATGGCGCGCGAGGGAGCGGCAAGACGTCGCCGAACGGGCCGGTCGGCGACCTCATGGCTCTACTTCGGCGGCGGCCGGGAAGCCAAGTTGGCGCCACGCCTCGTAGACGGCGATCGATGCGGCATTCGTGAGGTTGAGGGAGCGCCGGGCCGGCAGCATCGGGATCCGCAGTTGGTCGGTGATCCGAGGATGCGCGACGACGTCGGCGGGCAGGCCGGTCGGCTCCGGCCCGAACAAGAGGACGTCGCCCGGCCGGTAGTTGACCGCGGTGTACGACGTCGTCGCCTTGGTCGTGAAGGCGAAGACCCGGCCGGGCAGGACGTCGAGCGCGGCGTCGAGCGAAGGGTGGACGGAGAGCACTGCGAGGTCGTGATAGTCGAGCCCGGCCCGGCGCAGCTTCGGCTCGGACAGATCGAAACCCAACGGCTCGATCAGGTGCAGCCGGGCGCCGGTGACGGCGGCGAGCCGGATCGCGTTGCCCGTGTTCCCGGGGATCCGCGGCTCGAAGAAGATCAGGTGGAGCGGCGCCGGCGGCAACGCGGCCGCGGGCGCCGCCGGCGGCAACGCGGGGGGCCACCCCGCGGACCGCTCGGGCGAGGGGACGACGTCGGACACGGCGACGATTCTGTCACCCCGCCGCCCGGTGGCCGGCCAGGGCGGGACGGGCGCGATCCGCTCAGTTCCGCTTGCCGGTGCGTCCGAACGCCAACAGTCGAGGGTAGCCGAGAATGCTCGCCGGGCAGTCGTCGGGGATGTCGTAATGCCTGAGGGGAGCGCTCGCGTGGATCAGCCAACCCCGGCTGTGGAACGCGGTGATCGTCGTTTCGATCGCTCTTGTGGTGAGTTTCGCGGCATTCGCAACTCGCAGTGAATCCGATTCGGATTGCTGCGCCAAATAGATCTCCGTCGTGGTCGGATCGAGGCCTTGCGCCGCGGCGACGACTGTTGCGGGTTCGACCGTCTTCGGCCGCGCGGGGATGAGATTGCCGATCACGATGGGCGTCAGGGAGGATTCGGCGTCCGACATTTGTTCGAACACCCAACCCATGGCGCCGCCGATCCGAAGGATGGCGCAGCGCCGACGTAGCGGGCCGGTGCCGGAGTCGCCGCCCTCGGGGGTGGGTTTGAGCCGAAAGCCGCAGCCGGTGAAGGTATTGATGACCAGGTCGATGGCAATGTCCGGATCGCACGCGACGACAAGTCGTCGGGCCGGCTGCTGAAGGTCCACCCACGACGGTTTGCGCGCCGCCCGCCTTCTTGCTTGCCTTCCCATGACTCAGATGCTCCAGATCGCGGCGACCGCACGGTCGGCGCGGTCATACGTCACCGCACCGGCCCGCGCCCGCTCGGCCGCCTCGGCCAGAATTGCGCGCAATCGAGCCATGTCGACGTCCCAGGCGGCCTTCGCACAGTCAAATGCTTCCGCCGCCGCGCCGCTCCATCGGTGCCGCAAGAGGTTCGCGCTCAGGGTGAGATCATCCAGCCGGGCCTGGATGTCCGCTGCTCCCTGCGCCAGGCGGCCTGCGGCGGCCGCCAACGAGTCCGGGTCGATCCTCAGGTCGCTCATGCTCGGTTCCACCTCTCCACCACGCGTCGCAGGTGGTCCACCCGCTGCGTGTGTTCCTGCTCGATCCGGGCCATTTCGGCGAGTGGCGTGTCCTCGCCCCCCGCCGCCTGGGCAGCCCAGCGGTCGTGCAACGCGCCGAGGTTCCGCGTCGCGTTTGCCAGCAAGGCGCGCGCGGCGGGGGTGTCGTCGCGACCGGAGAAGACGTCCTCGAGCGTGGTGACACCGAGGTCGATCCGTTGCTGAACCCGCTGCCAGTCCGGGCCGAGATGTCCGGCGCGAGCCGCCTTTGCCCGCTCGTCGTCGCTTTCGTCGGGAGCTGGGGTGTCCTGCTCCGACTCCTGCTCAGCCAAGTCGACGAATTCGCGGAGTTCGGCCAGTACCCGGCCCAGATCGGGTTGCTGCGAGTCCGAGCCGGTCTCGGGGCCGGCGCCCCAGCCGGTCATGCCACCCTCGCAGCGGTGGCGCGGGCCAGACCCTCGACGAGATCGGCGATGACAAACCTGACTTCCGCGACCTTCGCTGCACCCTCGACGACCCCGGCCGCCATCTTGTACAGGAAGTCGATGCACTTCTTGATCGATCGGACCTTGCTCAGGATTTTGTCGATCTCAAGCACGGCTTCGCCGACGGCGGCGACCCAGCCGACCGCCGGCACCGCGGCCTTCACGGCGATACCCATGAGCCGGTGTGAGATCCGCTTCAAGAGCTTGCCGATCCACCCCGCCATCTTCTTGGCAGCCCAGGCGACAGCACCGAGCAGGCGGGCGGCATAGCCTGCGGCATAGCTCAGGGCCGTGGTGCCGGCCGCGATCGCCCCGAGGGAGCCGAGGCACGCCTCGGAGCCGCGGCCGGTCCAGGACGCCAGCGGGGGGCACAACCCGGCGGCGTTGCCACCCACCGCGACCAACGCGGCATCGGTGTGGGCCCAGGCGGCCGACGCCTCGCCGATGCGAGTCCAGTTGCCCGCGAGCGGCTTCATGATGACGTCTTCGATGAGCGAGTAGTGGAAGAGCTTCGAAAACACCCAGTCGAGGCTCCCGACGATGCTTCCGGCCGACCACCGCAGATTCGCCAGTCCCGAATCCGGCACCTGCGGCCGGACGAGAAAGCTGCTTGCGTCCTGGCGCTCGACGACCGCCGGATTGGCCGAGGTGAGTTCCAGGGCGCGGTCGACCGCGCGGCCACCGCGGTCGCGGAGGTAGGTCTCGATCTCGTCGATGTCCTCGAGGAACCGGAGCGTCGGTAGGGTGTTCGGGCTGTCACCGTAGCCGTGCCACGCTCCGCCCTGGGCGGGCCCGAGTGCCGGCAGTGCGCCGTCGGTGGGCGGCGTTGCGGGCAGGCCGAGTTCTGGGTGGAGTTCCACGACGCCGGCCCGCGCCGCGTCGTCGGACCGGGCGTAGGTTTCGCGCGTGGCGTGCATGTTCGCGCCGGCCGTCCGATACAACTCGCCGGCCAAGGCGAGGACGCCCTGCGCCCCGTCGACCAGAGATTCGTTGATCGGCTCGAGTACCTGAAGCACGAGCCCGAGGTCGCTCCGGTCGAGCCGCGCCCAGGTCTCCAAGTAATCCGAGATGGCCGCGAGATGGCTGTCCGCCTGCCGGTCGAGCACCTCGCCCGCGAGGTGTAGGGAGTCGTAGTCAACTGTGATCATCATTGCCTTCCGCCACGTCAGTGTCGCGACACTAAGATGACGGCGCATTTGCGGTCAAAACGCAATGCAGAGGCTGTGGAAAACTTGACCGGAGCGCCGGCCAGAAGCACCGGGGAGGGCGTACGTCGTTGGACGCCGTCCCCGGGTTCCGTTCCGGGGAGGGCGTACGTCGTTGGACGCCCTCCCCGGTGGCCCCGGGTGGATCTGCCCGGGCCTCCGGGCAGATCCGAGGGATCAGCCGGCCGCCTCCGTCAGCCGCTCCTCGAGCGCGTCCAGCTGGGCGCACAGCGCCGCCGGCATTCGATCGCCGAAGACCTCGAAGTACTGCCGGGTCAGCTCGCACTCCGCGAGCCACGGCCGGACCGGTACATCGAGCAGGGCGTCGACGACGTCGTCGGCCAGGTCCAGCCCGGACAGGTCGAGCGCGCCGCGCTCGGGCAGCAGGCCGATCGGCGAGGCGACCGCCCCGCCGTCGGACCGAAGGCCGCGCGTGTGGTCGATCCGCCGCGCGATCCACTCGATGACGCGGGAGTTCTCCCCGAAGCCCGGCCACAGGAAGCCGCCGTCGGCGCCCTTCCGGAACCAGTTCACCTGGAAGACCAGCGGCCTGCCCGCCGGGTCGAGCCCGGCGCCGACCTGCAGCCAGTGCGCCCAGTAGTCGGCCATGTTGTAACCGCAGAAGGGCAGCATGGCGAACGGGTCGCGGCGCAGTTCACCGACGGTGCCCTCAGCGGCGGCCGTCTTCTCGGAGGAGACCGTCGCGCCGACGAAGACGCCGTGCTCCCAGTCCCGGGCCTGGACGACGAGCGGCACGTTCGTCGCCCGCCGGCCGCCGAAGATGATCGCGTCGACCGGCACGCCGTCCGGGGCGTCCCAGGAGTCGGCGATGGTCGGGCAGTCGGCGGCCGGGACCGTGAACCGGGCGTTCGGGTGGGCGGCGGGGCGGCCCGCCGCGCCGTCGGCCGGGGTCCAGTCGGCGCCCTTCCAGTCGATCAGGTGGGCGGGCGGCTCGCTGAGGCCCTCCCACCAGACGTCGCCGTCGTCGGTGAGGGCGCAGTTGGTGAAGATGGTGTTCCCGGCGATGGTCTCCACCGCGCTCGGGTTAGTGTTCGCGGCGGTTCCCGGCGCGACGCCGAAGAACCCGGCCTCCGGGTTGATCGCGTACAGCCGCCCGTCCGCGCGGGGACGCAGCCAGGCGATGTCGTCCCCGAGGGTCTCGACCCGCCAGCCGGGCAGGGTGGGCCGCATCATCGCGAAGTTGGTCTTCCCGCAGGCGGACGGGAAGGCGGCGGCGATGTGGTACGCCCGGCCCTCGGGCGACGTCGCCCGGACCAGCAGCATGTGCTCGGCGAGCCAGCCCTCGTCGCGGCCCATCGCGGAGGCGATCCGCAGCGCGAAGCACTTCTTGCCGAGCAGCGCGTTGCCGCCGTAGCCGGAGCCGTAGGACCAGATTTCCCGGGTCTCGGGGAAGTGCACGATGTACTTGGTGTCGCTGCACGGCCACGGCACGTCGGCGCTGCGGTTGCCGGCCTCATCGACGAGCGGCGCACCCACGGAGTGCACGGCCGGCACCCACTCCTGCCCGCCGTCGATCAGGTCGACGACGGCGGTGCTGACCCGGGTCATGACCGCCATCGAGATGACGACGTAGGGGGAGTCGGTGATCTCGATGCCGACCTGGGAGATCGAGCCGCCGATCGGACCCATCGAGAACGGGACGACGTACATGGTGCGCCCGCGCATCGAGCCCGCGAAGACGCCGTTCAGTTCGGCGCGCATTGCCTCGGGCTCACGCCAGTTGTTGGTGGGGCCCGCGTCGGCCTCGGCGGCCGAGCAGATGAAGGTGCGGGCCTCGACGCGCGCGACGTCGGCGGGGTCCGAGCGCGCCAGGTAGCTGCCGGGGCGCAGTTCGGGGTTGAGCTCGGTCAACGTGCCGGCGTCGATCAGCTCGGCGATCAGCCGCTTGCGCTCCTCGGGCGACCCGTCGCACCACACGACGCGGTCGGGCTGGGTGAGGTCGGCGACGCCGCTGACCCACTCCCGCAGGTTGCGCGTCGGCGGGTCCGCGTCGGCGGTCGTCGGCGTCGGCGCGCCGCCGGGGCCCGCGTCGACGGTGCCGGCCGCAGGCAGCGCGGGCCGGCCCGGAGCGGGCAGCGAGGACTCCGTGGGGCTGACGGTGGTCGCGTTGCCCCCGATGCGAATACGCCCGGGGTTCGCGTGGAACGTCATGGCTTACGTCTCCGATGCAGTCGTCCCCGTCGCTCTCGGCGGGGAACCAGTGAGTTGTCGGGTGCGGTGGAGGGGATCGCCCTAGGCGTTCAGCCTTGTCCCAACGGCCGAAGTTTTCCAGGGTGAAGTCGTGTGAAGAATCGCTGTTCATCACGTATTGTCAAGTGATGATCGACGAGCGCCCCGAGCCGGGTTCGACCGACCTGATCACGCTCGGCCGACGGATCCGCCATTACCGAACCACCCGCGGCCTGACGCTGGACGCCCTTGGGGCCGCCGTCGGGACCGCCCCCAGCCTGTTGTCGATGATCGAGAACGGCCGGCGCGAACCGCGGCTGTCGCTCCTGCAGCAGATCGCCGGTGCGCTCGGCGTCGCGCTGACCGACCTGCTGGCGGCGCAACCGCCGTCGCGCCGGGCCGCGCTGGAGATCGAGTTGGACCGCGCCCAGCGCGGGCCGCTGTATGCCGGCCTCGGCCTGCCGGCCATCCGGCCGGGCGTCAAGCTTCCGAACGCGGTGCTGGAGAACCTGGTGGGACTGCACGCCGAACTCGCCCGGCGCGCGTCGGCGGCCATCGCCACGCCCGAGGAGGCGCGCCGCGCGAACACGGAACTGCGCCTGGAGCGACAGGCGGCGAACAACTACCAGGACGAGATCGAGGCCGTCGCCGAGTCGCTCGCCCGCAAGGCCGGGTACGCGGGCGGGGCGCTGACCCACCGATCGGTCACCCGCCTCGTCGAACACCTGGGCTTCACCATCCGGCACGTGGACGACCTGCCCCGCTCGACCCGCACCGTCACGGACATGCGGCACGGCCGGATCTACCTGCCCCCCGCGTCCATTCCGGGCGGCCACGGGCTGCGTTCCCTGGCGTTGCAGGCCGTGGGGCACCGGGTGCTCGGGCACGAGCGGCCGACCTCGTACGCGGAGTTCCTGCGGCAGCGGATGGAGATCACCTACTTCGCCGCCTGCTGTCTGATCCCGCGCAGCGCGGCGGTCGAGTTCCTCGAGGGGCGCAAGCGCGCGAAGGACCTGGCCGTGGAGGATTTCCGGGATGCCTTCGGCGTCACGCACGACGCCGCCGCGCAACGTTTCACCAACCTCGCCACGGAGCACCTCGGCATCCAGGTGCACTTCCTGCGGGTGGGCGGCGACGGCGAGGTGTTGCGCTGCTACGCCAACGACGGGTTGCCGTTGCCGACCGACGTGACGGGCGCCATCGAGGGCCAACTCGTCTGCCGACACTGGGCGGTTCGCTCCGGGCTCGCCCGGCGCGACCGCGCCACGGAGTCCTACCAGTACACCGACACCACGGCCGGCACCTTCTGGTGCTCGACCCAGACCGGCACGTCCGACGCCGCGGACTTCGCCATCGCCGTCGGCGTCCCCTTCGCGTCCGCGAAGTGGTTCCGCGGCCGGGACACCACGGTGCGGCGGCAGTCCCGGTGCCCGGACGAAAGTTGCTGCCGGCGCCCGCCCGCGGACGCGGCGACGCGTTGGGCGGAGGAATCCTGGCCGTCCGCTCGGCTGCACCAGCACGTCCTTTCCGCCCTGCCGGTCGGGGAGTACCCCGGCGTCGACATTACCGAGGTCTACGCCTTCCTGGACAAGCACGCCGAGGCGGCCGACGGCTGACGCCGCCGGCCGCCCGCGCCGGAGTGCCTGCTGCACTGCGCGCCGTCGGGACTACCGGTGCTGGGCGTACAGCCAGTCCAGCATCACGGTGTTCTGGTAGGTGGGGACCCAGGACCAGTGGGCGTTCACCGGCGTGGTGCCGGCGTTGAATGTGGTGAACAGGGTGTGCGACTGCTTGGCCTTCGCGTCCTTCCAGAGGGCCTTCGCATAGGCGTCGGCCGCCTTGACGGAGAGGTTGCCGTCCCACGCGCCGTAGACGACCGGGGAGCCGGCCGCCGCGATGGCGTCCACCATGGCCTTGTCGGCGGACGCGCCGGTGTAGGCGACGGACGGGTCGTCGATCGAGTGGGTGGCCCAGATCGGGATGCTCTTCAGCGCGGGGACGTCGGCCAGGTTGCCGCCGCCGCAGACCAACAGCGCGCCCGCGAAGACATCCGGGTACCGGCCGAGCATCGTCCACGAACCCATCGAGCCCATGGACAGGCCGGTCAGGTACACCCGACTCGGGTCGATCGGGTACTTCGCCATGGCCTCGCGGACCAACTCGATCAGCGTCGCCTGCACCGTGGTGGAACTCCAGCCGGCGGTGGCCTGCGGCGAGATCACGAAACTCGGGTCGGTGCGCTGTCGGCCGGGCTCGGCGAAGGCATAGGAGATCTGGTTCGCGACGATCTGCGAGATGTTGTTGGTGCCGCTCTCGCCGGCGCCGTGCAGGGCGAGCACGAGCGGGTACCTGGCCGTCCGGTTCGGCCGGGCCTGGTATTTGGCGGGCTGGAACTCGCGGTACCGGACCATGAGGCCGTTGCTGCCGGTGAAGCTCTTGGCCGCGAAGTCGTCGATCACCGGCGAGATCATGCTGGTGCTCCGCAGCGGCGTCGTCGACGCCCAGATCGGGCCCCGCGAGGTGCGGATCGTAGAGTTCTGGACGATCGACATGGCGCCGTCCATCGGGCTCACGCCGGTCTGGAACGTGGCCAGATTGAAGAAGGTGATCGACGAGTTCGGGTCGGCGGTGTCCAATTCGAGGATCAGGTACTTGCCGAGGTGCCCCCGGGCCTCGTCGGAGCCGATCCGGGCGGGCTTGTTGTTGGTGTAGACCTTCGTCACGGTGCGCGGGGCCGTGTTGACCCCGGCGATGCCCGTCATCGTGGCGGTCACGGAGAATGCCGACGTCGAGACCTTCTTGGTCAGGGTAAGGGCCTTGTCGTACTCGATGGCCACGGCGGTGGCGTAGTAGCCCAGCGGCAGCGACTCGCCGATCACGTCGGCTCGGACGGCCGCCGGCGCCGTCACCACCGCCGGGGCTGCCTGGGCCGGTGCGGCGGCGAAGATCAGCGCACCTCCGGCCACGACCGCGGGCAGAACCCGCGCCAGGACGTGTTTCGTGCGACGCATCGTTCACTCCTTCCTGCTCGGACCTACTGCTCGGACCTACTGCTCGGATGACACTGCTCGGATTCGGCCGGACGACGGCCAGGACGGATGGTTCGCCGGTCAGCGGTGTTGGGCGTACAGCCAGTCGAGCATCACGGCGTTCTGATAGGTGGGAACCCAGGAGAAGTGCGCCATCACCGGCGTCGTACCGGCGTTGAAGGTGGTGAACAGGGTGTGCGACTTCTTTGCCTTGGCGTCCTGCCACAGGGCCTTGGCGTAGGCGTCGTTCGTTCGGACGTCGAGGTTGGCGTCCCAACTCCCGTAGACGACGGGACTGCCCGCGGCGGCCATCGCGTCGACCATCCCCTTGTCCGAGTTCGCCGCGGTGTAGGACACCACCGAGTCGTCGATCGAGTGAGTGGCCCAGATGGGGATGTTCTTCAGCACGGGCACGTCGGCGAGGTCGCCCGCGCCGGTGACAAGAATGGCGCCGGCAAAGAGCGTGGGATGTTCGGCGAGGATTTCCCAGCCGCCGTAGGAACCCATGGACAGCCCGGTGAAGTAGACCCGGCTCGGGTCGATCGGGTGGGTCGCCATCGCCTCCCGGACGAGGTCGATCACCGCCGCCTGCGAGATGGGGTCGTTCCAGATCATCGTGCCGCCCGACGGCGGCGTGACCGGCGACTGCGGAGCGATCACGAAACTCGGGTTGCGGCCCTGCCGGTCCGGCGTCGCGAAGGCGGACGCGATCTGGTTCGCGACGATCTGGGACGTGTTGTCGGTGCCGCGCTCGCCGGAGCCGTGCAGGGCGACCACCAGCGGGTATCTCGCGTTCTTCCCGTGCCGGGCCCGAGCGGCGGCCGGCTGGAAGAAGCGGTAGTCCAGGCTGAAGCCGGCCGCCGTGGTGAACGTCTCCTTGCTGAAGTCGTCGATCACCGGCGCGATCGTTCCGGCGTTGACCAGCGGCGTCGCCGAGGCGTTGATGGGACCCCACGCGGTGGCGATCGAACTGCGCTGCACGATCGAGAACGCGCCATCGGTCGGACTGACCGCCGTGTTGAACGAGGGGAACGTCGAGTAGGTGATCGATGCGTTCGAGTCGGTCGAGGCCAACTCGACAATCAGGTACCTGCCGGCGCTGCCCCGCGCGTCGTCGGCGTCGATCCGTTCCGGCCGACTGTTGGAGTAGACCCGGGTGACGGTGCGGGCCGCCGTGCTCGGGCCGAATAGGCCGCCCATAGTGGCGGTCACGGTGAACGCGGTTGCCGGTACCTTCCTGGTGAGGCCGACCAGCTTGTCATAGTGGATGGCGACGGCGGTGGCGACGTACCCGGTCGGCATCGACTCGGCGATCACGTCCGCCCGCAGGGCGGTCGGAGCGGCGACGAGTGCCGCCTTGGCGCCTTGGGCGGGCGCGGCGGGCGCGGCGTGTGCGGGCGCGGCCAGGGCGAGCCCGCCGGCGACCAGTACGGCGGGAAGCGCGGCCGACAGTACCCGCGACCGGGTGAACGTGATGCGACGCATGAGACCTCCTTGATGGGCTTTCCAGAATGGTTGCGGCCGATCTGGTGGCGCTTGGCGCACTATTGCCCTGGATCTTCCTATCGTGTCGCCCGGTTTTGGTCAAGAGTAACTTTTGGTCGGTACATGAAAGATTTTCAGGTGTAAGCGGGTCAGTGCCTGGCGCCGCGAGTCAGTACTGGCGCGCCGAGTCAGTACCTGACGCGGCGAGTCAGTGCCTGGTGCCGCGGGTCAGTACCTGACGCGGCGAGTCAGTACCTGGCGCCGTGAGTCAGTACCTGGTGCGCCGAGTCAGAACCCCGCGCGCCGAGTCAGTACCTGGTGCGCCGAGTCAGTACCTGAGCCGCCGAGTAAGTGCCGACACGCCGGGAAATCGAGCACCTGACAGCCGCACGGTCCTGACTCGGCGCGCACGGTACTGACTCGGCGCGCACGGTACTGACTCGCCGCGCACGGTACTGACTCGCCGCGCACGGTACTGACTCGCCGCGCGGGGTTCTGACTCGGCGCGCGGGGTTCTGACTCGCCGCGCGGGTTTCTGACTCGGCGCGCCGGATGATTGACTGCGGGGGTTCGTGGTCGTGGGCGTTGAGGCTGTGGTGGCTGGTTCGCCCGGCGGCCGGCGAGGGTGCTGCCGTGGGGCGCGGGGTGACGGTGGCTGCCGCGCGAGATAGAGGTGGGGCGCTCGAGATAGAGGTTTGTCGCACGAACAAGAGGTATCGCGAACGAGATAGAGGCTAAACGACGCGAATCGGTCGGTCCGGCGTGTGATACCTCTCGTTCGTTCGCGGTACCTCTCGCTCGCGGGCCGTACCTCTCGCTCGCGCGCGATATCGCTACCTCGGCGTGGTACCTGTGCTTCGTCCGCGCTGCGGGCGGTTGAGCGCGCCTCGACGGCGGCGGTCGCAGCCGCGCCTCACGACTCATCGCCCTCGGGCGATCGGCGGCCCTCGGGCGATCGGCGGCCATCGAAGTGATCGGCGTCCGCCGAGGCGGAGTCCGGGGCCAACCCCGGGTGCGTTTGAGTTTTGGCCCCGGAAAAGCAAACCAACACCGGGGGCGGGCCCCCGGTTGGGGCCGGGGGCGCGTGCGGGGCGGGCCTCGCC
>JAVBMU010000084.1:0-24006 GCA_031552185.1 Cellulomonadaceae bacterium
ACCTGCCCGGCAGCGGCGATGATTGCCACCCGGCCCACCCCGCCCGTCGTGAAGTCGGACGTGGGCCCCCCCGCCCCCCCCCCCGCCCCCGCGCAGCCGGGGGGGACCACCGCCCGCCCCCAGACCACCGCCTGCCCGGCCGCCCGGGGCCGGCTCCGCGGTGGGGACGGCCGCGGCGCGGGCCGCCGCCCGGCCCTGGTGGCCCGCGCCCGCGGCGGGCGGGGCCACGTCCGACTTCACGACGGGCGGGGTGGGCCGGGTGGCAATCATCGCCGCTGCCGGGCAGGTCGAGGCCGTCCGCCGAGCCGCGGGCGCGGGGGACGCCGACGACGTCGACGCACCGCTGGTCACGTTGACCCCGCGCCAGGCCAAGGGGCTCGAATTCGACGCCGTCGTGCTCGTCGAGCCCGGCGCCGTCGCGGCCGGACCGGGCGGGGTCGCGGACCTGTACGTGGCGATGACCCGGCCGACCCGGCGGCTGATCGTGATCCACGCGGAGCCGCTGCCGGCGGGCCTCGACGGTCCGAGGACCAAGACCCGTTTGTGAGCGCTGCTCGCCAGGGCGCACGATGGAGCCGTGCTACGTGCCCTCCTGCTTGAGAACCTGCATCCTTCCGCGGTCGCGCCGCTCGAATCGATCGGCGTCGAGGTCGTTCGTCGTTCCGGCGCGCTCGACGAGGCCGAACTCATCGACGCGCTCGACGGCGTCCATCTGCTGGGCATCCGGTCCAAGACGAACGTCACCGCGAAGGTGCTGGAAGAGGCGTCCGATCTCATCGCGGTCGGGGCCTACTGCATCGGTACGAACCAGATCGACCTGCGGGCCGCCGCCGCGGACGGCGTGGCGGTGTTCAACGCGCCCTTCCAGAACACCCGGTCCGTCGTCGAGATCGCCCTGGCGGAGATCATTGCGCTCACCCGCCGGTTGACGGAGCGGGACCGGGCGCTGCATGGCGGCGTCTGGGACAAGTCCGCCGACGGTGCGCACGAGGTGCGCGGGCGCACGCTCGGGATCGTCGGCTACGGCAATATCGGGACCCAACTCTCCGTGGTGGCCGAGATGCTCGGCATGACCGTGCTTTTCTTCGACACCGCCGAGCGAATGGCGCTGGGCAACGCGCGCCGGATGCGGTCCCTGGACGAGCTGCTGGAACAGGCCGACATCGTGTCGCTGCACGTGGACGGCCGACCGGGGAACGCCGGCCTCTTCGGCGCGGCCCAATTCGCGCGGATGCGGCCGGGGGCAACCTTCCTGAACCTGTCCCGCGGCTTCGTCGTCGACTACGCCGCGCTGCGGGACGCGGTCGTCGACGGGCACATCGCCGGGGCGGCTGTGGACGTCTTCCCCGACGAGCCCAAGAGCCGGGGCGACCGCTTCGAGTCCGATCTGCGCGGGCTGGCGAACGTGATCCTGACCCCGCACATCGGCGGTTCCACCCAGGAGGCGCAGGAGGCGATCGGGGAATTCGTCTCGGCCAAGATGCGCGACTACGTGCGGACCGGCTCGACCACCCTGAGCGTCAATCTGCCGAACCTCGCCCTCGACCACTCCACCGGCGTGAGCCGGATCGCCCATCTGCACCGCAACACCCCGGGTGTGCTCGCGGCCGTGAACGCGACGCTCGCGGCGCACGGGACCAACATCGAGGGCCAGTTGCTGGCGACGCGGGGCGAGGTCGGGTACGTGGTGACCGAGGTGGGTTCGCGGCTCACGCCGGATGTCGTGGTTGCGCTGGAGTCGATGGACGCAACCATTCGGCTTCGCCTCCTGGACTAACCGCTTCGCCCAAGGTCCCGGTGCGCAGCGCCAATGGTCCCGGGCGCCGGGAGGTGCCCGCATGGAACCATAAGCCATGGCACCTGAGATCGAGATGGTCGTTCTGTCACCCGAGAAGTGCTGGGCCCGGATCGCCGGCGCGCACGTCGCCCGGCTCGCCGTAGCCGTCGGCGGTCAACCGGACATCTATCCGGTGACGGTCTTCGTCAACGAGGCGGGGGTCTTCTTTCGGACCGTGCCGGGCACGAAGCTCGCCGCGCTCGCCACCAATCAACGGGTGGCCCTCGAATGGGACGGGCTGGACGACGACGGCACCTGGAGCGTCGTCATCCGGGCGCATGCCCACCGGCAACCCCCCGAACGGGCACCGGAGTACGAGCGTCAAGCCGCCCGGCTCTGGCCGGTGGCATCCACCGGGGCCGACGAATGGGTGACCCTCACGGCCGAGGCGATCACCGGCCGATTCGTCCCGGGCGCCCGGCCCGCGGACTGAGCGAGGCCACGCGGGCGGCGGGAAAAGCGTCGCGGGAAAGGGCGTGGTGACGCCTTCCGGATTTCGGGATCGTCCGGCATAGTGGGAATGTCGCGACATCGGACCCGCCGGGGAGGAGAGTCCATGGCGATCACCACTCCATTTCCCGCCCACGATCCCTGTCCAGCCTGGTGCGTCGTCGATCACCGCGACGACGATCCCCTCGACCTGGCTGCGGGAGACCTTGCCCACCTGAGCACGCCCCGCCACGTCCCGATCGTCCTCAACCTGACCGAGCACGGATGGACCGATGCCGCGCACGCGGCCGGCGTCGTCGCCGGCCCGAGCGGCGTCCGCAGCGCCGAGTTCGCGGTGGTCGCTCGCTGCTACCCGCGGCAACCCGACGTCTGGGTCTACGTCGGCAACGAGGAACGGTTCGGCCTCGATATCTCGGCCGAGAGTGCGCGACGTCTGCACGCCGCGCTCGGGCAACTCCTCAGTGATATCGGCTGACGCGTCGGTATCGGCTGACGCGTCGGCGAGATCGACTGGCGCGTCGACCGGGCCTCGAGGGCACGGCCGCTCTGGTCAGCCGGACTTGCGGCGGAAGGTGCGCTGCATCGGGCCGGCCGTCTCCGAGCCGTGCACCGAGCCCTGGTTCTCCTCGCTCTCGGCACTGCGGTGGGCGGCGGCGTTCTTGCGGTCGAGCGCGGCGCGGAATTTGGCTTTCGCGTCCTCACTCGGCGCAGTCGACGACGGGGAACCCTTGCCCTCATTCATCCTGGACCTCCGGTCGTGAACCGCTGCCACCGACGTGGCCGCGAGTTCCAGACTCCCGCAATCCGCCGCGAAATGCCAGTCCATGTGGCCGAGGACACGGGTTCTCGCACCCCGAACGCGTGCCGGCGGTACCGTCGTGACGTGCCTACCACAGCGCCGGCCGGCTCGACGCCGGTCGGCTCCTCGAAGCCGCGCAGCGCGACGCCGGCAGGTTGGGGCCTGCCGCTCCGTCGCGCCGGGACCCACGGACTCGTCCTGCCCGTGATCACGCTCGGTCTGTGGCAGAACTACGGCGCCGGCGACCCCCTCGCCGCCCAGCGCACACTGATCGAGCATGCGATCGACGCCGGGCTCGTCCACCTCGACCTCGCCAATAACTACGGCCCGCCGCCCGGCGCGGCGGAGGAGAGTCTGGGTCGGATTCTGCGGGGACTGCGCACACACCGGGACGAACTCGTCATCGCCACCAAGGCGGGGTATCGCCTGCACCCGGGGCCGTACGGCGAGGGCGGATCGCGCAAGTACCTGCTCGCCTCCCTCGACTCATCGTTGGCGCGGATGGGCCTCGATCATGTCGACATCTTCTATTCGCATCGTTACGACCCCTCGACACCCCTGGCCGAGACCTTGGGCGCCCTCGCCACCGCCGTGCGATCCGGTCGCGCCCGGTACGCCGGCATCTCGTCCTATTCCGCCCGCCGCACCCGCGAGGCGCTGGCCGTCGCGGCTGAGATCGGGCTCGACGTCGCACTGACCCAGAATGCATATTCAATTCTCAACCGCTGGATCGAGCAGCCCGACAGGTCCGGCAACACGCTACTCGGAATCGCCGCCGAATCGGGTCTGGGCATCGTAGGCTTTTCGCCGCTCGCTCAGGGAATGCTCACGGACCGGTACCTGAACGGCATCCCGCCCGATTCGCGGGCGGCGCGCGGCGGCCCGCTGGACCGGAGCTATCTCAGCGCCGAGAACCTCGGCTACGTCCGCCGACTCGATGCGCTCGCTCGGGACCGCGGCCAGAGCCTCGCCCAAACGGCCATCGCCTGGGCGCTGCGCGACCCGCGGGTTACCTCCGTGGCCGTCGGGGCGCGCACGCCGCAGCAACTGGACGAGAACCTTGGTGCCCTCGAGGGGCCGGCGTTCACCGCGGCGGAACTCGCCATCGTCGACGCCGTCCCGGCCGACACCGGAATCAATCTGTGGGGTCCGCGCTCCAGCGAGCTGTGACCGGAGCCGGCGCGGTCACATCAGGCCCCCGCCGCGCCGGCCGCTCGTTCGCCGCGCCGCCGGGTTCGTCCGTCACGGGGCCGGTCTCGGTCGTCGCCTGGCCGGTCTCGGCCCCGACGCCACCGGGTTCGTCCGGCACCGGGCCGGCCTCGTCCGGCACCTGACCGGACTCGTCGTCGCGGTCCTCGCGATCGGCCCGCAGGGATGTGATGGCGCTCTCGAAGTCCTCCAGCGACTCGAACGCCTGGTACACGCTCGCGAACCGCAGATACGCGACCTCGTCGAGTTCGCGCAGCGGTCCGAGAATCGCCAGCCCGATTTCGTAGGCGTCGACTTCCGCGCTGCCGCCGGACCGAATCGTCTCCTCGACCCGTTGCGCGAGGAGCGCGAGGTGATCCTCCCCCACCGGCCGCCCCTGGCACGCCTTGCGAACGCCGTTGACGATCTTCTCGCGAGAGAAGGGTTCGGTGACCCCGGAGCGCTTCACCACCGACAGGCTCGCCGTCTCGATCGTGGTGAATCGCCGACTGCACGACGGGCATTGCCGCCGACGCCTGATCGAGGCGCCGTCGTCCGACGTTCGGGAGTCGACAACTCTCGAATCGGGGTGCCGGCAGAACGGGCAATGCATCGACTCGCCTCCCGCGGTCATCGACGGGATCGACGTCCCGAGCGTCGAACGTATTCGACCAGGGAGGGGCCGCGCAAGGCGGCCGACGGCGGCGTCGCTCAGCCAACCGGGAGGACGATCACCTGCCCCGCCCGCAGGTTCGCATTCGAGAGCCCATTCAGCCGCATGATCTGGTCGACGACGTCCCGCACGTCCTGGTCGGGTCCCGCCACCGCGCGCGCGTCGGCCCACAGCGTCTCCCCGGCTACGACTGTATGCAGGCGCACCTCCTGCGGTGTGCTGGGCCCGGCGGCCAACGCCCCGCCCGACCAGATCGCGCCGATCGTGGCCAGCCCGGCCAGCGTCGTCAGCACCAGGCGACCCCGTCGAGTCAGTCGCAGGGGCCGATCTGCCCTCCGCCGGACGCCCGCTGCAGCCGGCGCGGACGCTGGGGCCGGCGCGGGCCTTGCAGCCGCGCCGCGCGGGGGCGTCCATCCGCCGGGTACCCGGCGGCCATCGCCGGCCCATCCGCCGGGGGCGAGGCGGTTCGGCACGCCGATCGTGGTCGTACTCATCGGACTCTCCTTCCGGCCGGTCGTGGGATCGCCTTCCCCGGTCGATCCCCGCGACGTATGGGCTGAACGTCCTGATTTGATGCAAACACCCAACCTGATTCGAACACCTGTATGACGAACGCCTGTACGAAGGTCTACCACGGGGGACCGACAAAGTCGAGGACACGCTCGAACATGTGTTTGATTTTTTCCGCTCCGACCCCGTAACCTGGGGTTTGACGGGCAGCACCCTCGAAGCACCGATCGACACGACGGGACCGGAACTATGACGACGACGGGAGCGGCACGATGACCGGGCACGGGCGGGGCAACGAGCCCCTCGGCGAGGTTCGGGAGTTGCCGGATCGGACGGCACCGTCGGACGGCCTGACCCGCCGCCAGCGCCTGGTTCTCGAGACCATCAGGTCCTGCGTGGAAACCCGGGGCTATCCGCCGAGCATGCGCGAGATCGGGGAGGCGGTCGGTCTGACCAGCCCGTCGAGCGTCAAGCACCAGCTCACCGCGCTGGAACGCAAGGGGTTCCTGCGTCGGGACCCGAACCGTCCCCGGGCCATCGAGGTGGTCCTGCCCGACGACTCGCGGCACGTCACGCGCGGCCCCAACCCGGTGCCTGCGGTCGAGCCGGACGACGCACATCCCGCTCCCTCGTACGTGCCGGTCGTCGGGCGGATCGCCGCCGGCGGTCCGATCCTGGCCGAGCAGGTCGTGGAGGATGTCTTCCCGCTCCCCCGCCAGCTCGTCGGCGAAGGCGAACTGTTCCTCCTCAAGGTCGCGGGCGACTCCATGGTCGACGCCGCGATCTGCGACGGGGACTGGGTGGTCGTGCGGCGTCAGCCGGTGGCCGAGAACGGCGAGATCGTAGCCGCGATGATCGACGGCGAGGCCACCGTCAAGACGTTCAAGCGCACGGCGGGCCACATCTGGCTGATGCCCCACAATCCCGCCTACGCTCCGATTCCCGGCGACGACGCGCAGGTGCTCGGGCGGGTGGTCTGCGTGCTCCGAAGTCTCTAGACGAGTGATCACTGACCACGAATCCGGCGAGGTAAAGCCGCGCCGGACGCAAGGCACAGGGCACGCCGCGCGAGGTAGAACCGCGCCGCACGAGGTAGAGCCGTAGCGCGCCCGACACGGCCCGGGCCACCCACCAACGACCCGACCCGCAACTCGGAATCGCTCGTTCGAGCCGCCGCCTCGTCGCCGCCGACCGGGTTACAGCCCGAATCGGCGCGCGACCGCACGCAGCGACTCGGCCGATTCCCGCAGACCTGCGAGTTCCTCGGGCGCCAGCGGGTATTCGATCCGCGCGGCACAGCCACGCCGGTCGAGCAGCGACGGCACCGACAGACAGACGTCCTTGATACCGTACTCGCCCTGTAGCAGCGAGGAGACGGGCAAGATCCGGTGCTCGTGGCCCAGGATCGCCTCCAGGATCTTGACCCCGGCCAGCCCGATGGCGTAGTTGGTCGCGCCCTTGCCCTCGATGATCCGGTACGCGGAATGCACCACTTCGGCCGTGATCTCGGCCCGGTCCTCCGCGGTCAACGGGCCGTATCCCGGCAGTCCGGGCCACGAGAGCAGGGGCGCTCCGCCCACCGTGGCGGCGCTCCACAGCGGGATTTCGCTGTCCCCGTGTTCGCCGACAACGTGCGCGTGGACGTTCTGCACGGCGACACCGCAGCGCTGGGCAACGAGGAAGCGCATCCGCGAGGAGTCGAGCACGGTGCCGCTGCCGATCACCCGCTCGGGGGGAAGCCCCGAAATCTTCAACGCCGCGTACGTCACGATGTCCACCGGATTCGTCACCAGCACGAAGACCGCCCGTGGCGCCACCTCCACCAGCCCGGGCATGATGGACCTGACCAGCCGAAGCGTGGCCTCGGACAGGTCGAGACGGGTCTGGCCAGGCCGCTGCTTGGCGCCGGCCGTCACCATGACGACATCCGCATCCGCGCAGACGGCGACGTCGTCGGAACCCTCGACCCGGGCCATCGGCACAAACTGAATGCCGTGCTGAAGGTCGAGGACCTCCGCCTCGACCCTGGCGCGGTTGACATCCAGGAGCGCAACGGTCCGGGCGGCCCCGCGCATCAACGTGGCGTAGGCCAGCGTCGCGCCGACCGCGCCGGCGCCGACGATCGCCACCTTGGTGGTTAACCGATGCTCGTGTTGAGGTTCTTCGGTCATCGACCTGCCCTCTCCCGGCCGCCGAGTCGGGGGCCGGGCTTCAGGGTAGGGCTGCCAGCCGCCCCAACGCAGCCGCTGCGACGTCGCGGTCCGTGGTCAGCCAGAACGGCGGCATCGATTGCAGGAGGAATCGGCCGTAGCGGGCCGTCGCCAGGCGCGGATCGAGGATGGCGACGACGCCGCGGTCCTCGGTCGACCGGATCAGCCGGCCCGAGCCCTGCGCCAGGAGCAACGCGGCATGGGTCGCGGACACCTGCATGAAGCCGTTCCCGCCGGCCTGCTCGGCGGCGCGGGCGCGCGCCGACTTGATCGGGTCGTCCGGGCGCGGGAAGGGAATCCGGTCGATCACGACGAGCCGGCACGTCGGCCCCGGCACGTCCACACCCTGCCAGAGAGACAGGGTGCCGAAGAGGCAAGTCGCGGGATCGGCGGCAAACTCGCGGACCAGGCTCGGCAGTTGGTCGTCCCCCTGGCACAGGATCGGCACATCGAGTCGCTGCCGCAGGACGGTCGCGGCGGTGGTCGCGGCCCGCCGGGAAGAGAACAGGCCGAGCGTACGGCCGCCGGCCGCCTCGATCAGGGCAGCGATCTCCGCGAGTTGCTCCTCGCCGCCGGCCTCCCGGCCGGGCGCGGGCAACCGACGCGCGATGTAACAGATCCCCTGTTTGCCGAAGTCGAAGGGGCTGCCGACGTCCAGGCCACGCCACGCCGGAGCGGCCGGCTCCTCGGCCGCGTCGGCCTCCGCACCGGCCTCCGCGTCGGCCTCCGCACCGGCCTCCGCACCGGCCTCCGCATCGGACCCTGCGCCTGCCCCCTCGGCCGCGCCGGCGTCGAAGCCCAGCCCGACCGTCCGCGCCAGCGGCTCGAACGAGCCGCCGAGGGCCAGGGTGGCCGACGTGAGGATGCCCGTCACCTCCGCGAGCAATCGACTGCGGATCAGGCCCGCCACCACCAGTGGCGCGGCGTGCAGCCGCGTCGCGCCGTCGCCGGACCACGGCCCCGACGACACGCCGCCCGATCGCGAACCCGGGCGCGAACACCACAGCACGTCCCGCCCGTCCGGGTCGGCGGCCATCCGCTCGGCGATCTCGAAGACCTGCAACACGGCCGACTGTGCCACCTTGAGTCCGCTGCCGGCCTCCGGACCAGCCGCCGGCGCCGCGCCGGGCTCGGGCCGCATCGCCGACAGCAGCGCCCGCAGCGCGTCGCGCACCCCGGCGACCGCGTACCGCGCCTCGTCGGGCAGGCCGGCCGGGAATCGGCCCTCGTCCAGCCCCGCCAAGACCGTCCCGAACCCCTGCACGGCCCGCTCCAGTTCCTCGGTCGCGACGCCGGCGTGCCGGCGCGCCAACCGGGACGCGGCCTCGATCGCGGGCACCGACAGTTCGACCGTCGCGGCCGCCGTCACCCGGTCGCTGAGTTCATGCGCCTCGTCCACCACCAGGACGCCGTGTTCGGGCAGCACCCCGGGCGAGCCATTGGCGGCAACCCCGAGCATCGCGTGGTTCGTGACGACGACGTCCGCCTCGCGCGCCGCCGCCCGCGCGCGTTCGGCAAAGCACCGGGTCACGAGGGGACACTTCTGTCCCATGCATTCCAGCGCGGTCACCGAGACCTGGCGCCAGGCGCGGTCCGAGACACCCGGCACCAGGTCGTCCCGGTCACCGGTCTCGGTCAGCGCGCCCCAGTCCCGCAGTCGCACCACCTGCTCGCCCAGCGCGGCGGCGGCGGGCCGGCGGCCGTCGCGGCCCGGACCGGGATCGGACGCGCCGGCCCGGCCCGCGCCGGGACCGGACGCGCCGGCCGGGGCCGGCCCCGGCTCGTCGGGATGGTCGGCGACGCCGGCCGGCTCCGCAGGCAGGTCGAAGAGTGTCAACTCGTCCGGCGGGTAGCCGCCCGCGAGCTTGTGCACGCACAGGTAGTTGTGCCAGCCCTTGAGCAGGGCGTAGGAGACCGGCCGCGGCAGTTCGCCTGCGAGCGCCTCGGCGACGAGCGGCAGGTCCCGGCCGAGCACCTGCCGCTGCAGGGCGAGCGTCGCCGTGGAGATCAGGACGCGTTCGTCCGCACCGGCCGCGTGCCGAACCGCGGGGACGAGGTAGCCGAGTGACTTTCCGGTGCCCGTCCCCGCCTGCACGAGGAGATGCTCACCGGCCTCGATCGCCTCGGCGACCGCCTCGGCCATCGCGTGCTGGCCGGCCCGGCGGCTCCCGCCCAGGCGCGCCACGGTCAGATCCAACAATCGCCCGACCGGCGCGGCGGCGTCGGCTCCGGGCCCGACCGGCCCGGCCGCGTCAGCTCCGGGCTCGACCGGGACGGACGCGTCGATCCGGCCGGCGGCCGCGATTCGTCGGGGCACCCGGCGAGTCTACGGCGCCGACGCGACCCGGTTGAGCTCCGTCGCGAGCGCCTCGTCGACCCTGGCCCGCAGCCGGGTCCCGGTGGCCGTGTGCTCCTCCTGGTCGACCTCCCCGGCCTCGTGCACCCGGTGCACGAGGTCGCCCCGCGAGTACGGCACGACGACGTCCACCGCGACGTCGGGTCGCGGCAGCGCCTCGGCGATCGCCGCCCGCAGGTCGTCCATGCCTTGCCCGGTGTGGGCGGAGACCACGACCGCGCGCCGCTGGGCGCGGGCGAGCCGCGCGACCGCCTCGGGGTCGGCGACGTCCGCCTTGTTCAGCACCACGATCTCGGGGATGTCGTCGGCACCCTCGATGTCCGCCAGGACGTGCCGCACCGCGGCGATCTGCCCCTCCGGGTCCGGATGGGCGGCATCGACGACGTGGAGCAGGAGGTCGGCGTCGCCGACCTCTTCCAGGGTGGACCGGAACGCCTCGACCAACTGGTGCGGCAACGCCCGGACGAAGCCCACGGTGTCGGCCAACGTGTAGATCCGGCCGTCCGGGGTGCGATTGCGCCGCACCGTCGGGTCGAGCGTGGCGAACAGCGCATTCTCCACCAGCACTCCGGCCCCGGTGATCGCGTTCAGCAGGGAGGACTTGCCGGCGTTCGTGTAGCCGACGATCGCCACGGACGGGATCGCGTTGCGCTTGCGGGAGGACCGCTTGGTCGCCCGCGCCGGGGCCATCGCGGCGATCTCACGTCGCAGCTTGGCCATCCGGCCACGAATCCGCCGCCGGTCCAGTTCGATCTTCGTCTCGCCCGGACCGCGCGATCCCATCCCAGCGCCGGCCCCGCCGACCTGCCCACCGGCCTGCCGGGACATCGACTCACCCCAGCCGCGCAGGCGCGGCAGGAGGTACTCGAGTTGGGCCAGTTCGACCTGTGCCTTGCCCTCCCGGGACTTGGCGTGCTGGGCGAAGATATCCAGGATCAGGGCGGTGCGGTCGATCACTTTGACCTTGACGATGTCCTCCAGCGCGCGCCGCTGGGAGGGCGCCAATTCGCCGTCGACGACGACGGTGTCCGCACCGCAGGCGGCGACGACGGCGGCCAGTTCCTCGGCCTTGCCCGAGCCCAGGTAGGTCCCGGGGTCCGGCTTGGCGCGGCGCTGGATCACGCCGTCGAGCACCGCCGAACCGGCGGTCTCGGCCAGCGCGGCCAACTCGCGCAAGGAGATCTCGGCGGCCTCGGCCGTCGTCGGCGGGCCGTCGTCCTCGCGCGCGTCGCGGCTCGGGCTCCACATGCCGACCAGAACGACCTTCTCGAGGCGCAACTGCCGGTACTCGACCTCGGAGACGTCCTGCAGTTCGGTGGACAGGCCCGCCACCCGGCGCAGGGCGGATCGTTCGTCGAGGTCGAGTTGGTCGCCGTCGTGCAGGGCATGCACCGTGTCGCCCTCGGCGCGGGCGGTCCCGGCCCGGGCGAGCACCCGCGCGACGACGTCGCTTGCGATGTCCCGCGGCGGATCGGCCGGATCCGGTCGATGCGGGGTCTTCGCAGGGGTGTCGGTCATGAGCCGCCTCTCGTCGGGCCGTGGGCCGGGTGATCCCCGGGTAAGAACAAGCCTGGCACGGTGGATCGTCCCGCTTCCAGTTCTTTGGCGTCGGCAATGTCGTCCGACGCCGAGTCCCGGCGCGCCGGCCGGTCCGGCCCGCGCCCCGGGCGGCGCTCGGTAGGATCGGCGCCCATGAGCGAGGCGAGGGGCGAGGGCTTCGACCACTACTTCACTTCTCCGTCGGGCCCGGTGCGCACGCGCATCCTGACGGTCCGGCTGGCCGGCCGGGAGATCGAGGTCGACGTCGCTCCGGGGGTCTTCTCCGGCACCCGACTGGACCCCGGTACGCAGGTCCTGCTCCGCAAGGTTCCCGCGGTGCCCGACGACGCGCGGCACCTGCTCGATCTCGGCTGCGGTTGGGGACCGATCGCCCTGACGATGGCCCTCGCTGCCCCCGGGGCGACAGTCTGGGCCGTGGACGTCAACGACGTCGCCCTGCAGTTGACGGCGGCCAACGCCGCGCGCCTCGGCCTGAGGAATGTCCGGGCCGTCCGGCCGCAGGACGTGCCGGGCGGGGTCCGCTTCGACGCGGTGTGGTCCAACCCGCCGATCCGCATCGGCAGATCCGACCTGGAAGCGCTGCTGCTGCGCTGGCTGTCGCGCCTCGCCCCGGGCGCGAGCGCCCACCTGGTAGTGCAACGCCATCTCGGCGCGGACTCCTTGCAGCGCTGGCTCGAGGACCTCGCGACGGGCGTGCCGCCCGCCCTGCCCGGGGCCCGGGTCGACCGGCTCGGCAGCGCGAAGGGCTACCGGGTGCTCTCCGTCACCGCCGGCCGAACCGACTGAGGCGCCTGGTCCGCAGCCGGGCCCCCGCCGGCGAGGTTCACCTCGCCGTGGAACACCAACTCGGCCGGTCCCGCCAGTTCCACCCGCGAGCCGTTCACCCGCACCCGCAGCGAACCGCCGGGCACGTCCACCAGCCAGGCGTCCGGCGCGGCGTCGCCCGCCCACGCCCGAACCGCGAGCGCGGCCGCGCACGCTCCCGTCCCGCAGGACGCGGTCTCGCCGACGCCCCGCTCATGGACGCGCATCCGCACCCGACCCCAGACCTCGCCGGCCGCATTGCGCACCTCACCCAGCGGAACCGCCAGCTCGACGTTGGTCCCGGCCGCCGGTTCCGGATTGACCCGGGGCGCCCGCCCGAGGTCGGCGGCGGCGAGCAGCCCCGGGTTCGCCAGGGCGACGACCGTGTGCGGGTTGCCGACGTCGACCCGCAAGGCGGGGCGCGGGGTCGATTCGCCGGGCACGGCGACCGCCACATCGTGGCCCGCCGCCACGGCGTCGGCCCCGCCCGGATAGGACCACCGGCCCATGTCGACGGCGAACCAACCATCCGCCTCCCGGCGCACGCGGCGCACCCCGGCCCTGGTCCCGATCGCCACGTCGCCGCCGTCGGCGAAGGAAACGAGCCCGAGGTGGTGTGCGAACGCCGCGAAGACGCGGATCCCGTTACCGCACATCTCGGCGATCGAACCGTCTGCGTTGCGGTAGTCCATGAACCAGATCGCGCCCGGGTCCTCGGCCAGGATCCGAGCCGACTCCGCGACCTGGGCCGTGGGGACGAGACGAATCACGCCGTCGGCGCCGATCCCGCCGCGGCGGTCGGCGAGCGCGCGCACCAGCTCGGGCGTGAGGTCGAGCTCACCCCGGGTGTCGGCGAGTAGGACGAAGTCGTTGCGGGTGCCGTGTCCCTTGCTGAACGGCAGGCGCGTCGGGTCGGCGGTCATGAGGCCAGACTACGGCCGGCGGCAACTTCACCCGTCCGGGGCGCCGGGGACGCGCCCGGTGGCCGGAAAAGGCGAACCTGAGTGTCAGACCCTCGCCGTAGACTGGCCGGGATCACCCGCCACTACGCAGAAAGACGTGCCATGGGCTTCTTCTCCAAGCCGGACGACGCTCCGACCGGCGCAAACGCTCCGCTGACCAGAGACCGCATCGAGGCGTGCATGAAGGCGCGCAACTGGCACTACTCGATCGACTCCGACGGCGACCTGGGCGGGATCTGGGACAACAAGGTCTTTTATTTCTTCCTGCTCGGAGAGAAGCAGGAGATTCTTCAGGTCCGGGGGCGGTGGAACCGGATGCTGCCCGCGGCCGCCGAGGTCCAGGCCGCGCAGGCGGCCAACGACTTCAACCGGGACAAGATCTGGCCGAAGGCCTACACGCGGCTGGAGCAGGACGGCGAGAAGCTTGCCTTCTACACGGAGGTCTCGACCGATCTCGAGTTCGGCGTTGCCGACGACCAGCTCGGCCAGCTGATCGAGTGCGGCATCATGACCGGTTTGCGCTTCTTCGAGGCGCTCGACGAACGGTTCCCCGAGGTCGTGCCCGCAGTGGGCGACGCGAATTGACCACAACGCCCGAGCCTGCCGGCGACGCCTTCCAGGTCGACCTGCGCGGCGTCGTCGACCTGTTCGCCCGGCACCTCTACTCCTCTCCGCGCGTCTACCTGCGAGAACTGCTCCAGAACGGAGTCGATGCGATCACCGCCCGGCGAGGATCGGGTGCCCCGGACGCGACCGACCGCATCCTGCTGCGCCCGTTGGCCGATGCCGGCCTCGACGTCGTCGACACCGGCATCGGCCTGACCCGGGACGAGGCCGCCGAACTGCTGGCGACCATCGGCCGGTCCTCCAAGCGGGACCTGCAGTTGGGCGGCGGCCGCGAGGAGTATCTGGGGCAGTTCGGCATCGGGCTGCTCTCGGCCTTCATGGTGGCGGATGAGATCGAAGTGGTCTCGCGTTCGGCGCGACCCCGCCCGGACGGGCGGGCGCCCCGTCCGATCCACTGGCGGGGCTTCACCGACGGTCGCTACACCCTCACCGAGATCGCGGACGACGATCCGGCGCTCGCGCCGCTGGGCGCGGCGACCGGGTCGGCCGTCCGGCTGCGGCCCCGGCGGGACCTGGAGCATTGGCTGGCGCCCGAGACGGTTGCCGCGCTGGCTCGGGACTTCGGCGAGTTGTTGCCGATCGATGTCTCCCTCGAGGTCGCACTCGACGACGGGTCGACCATCCTGCGTCGCCTGACCGGCGAGGAATTGCCGTGGCGGCGTTCGCACCCCACCGAGGGTGCCCGCGAGGTCGCGCTGCGGGCGTACGCCGAGCGGACGCTCGGCTTTACGCCCCTTGCGCACATCGACCTCGACCTGCCGATCGCCGGCCTGTCCGGCGTCGCCTTCGTCCTGCCGGCCGCGGTGTCGCCGACGACGATGTCGCGGCACCGGGTGTACCTGAAGCGGATGCTGCTCGGGACCACGGTGGACGACCTCCTGCCGCCCTGGGCGTTCTTCGTCCGGTGCGTCATCGACGCCTCGGCGCTGCGCCCGACCGCCTCCCGCGAGGCCTTGTACGAGGACGAGATCCTGCTCGCGACACGGGATGCGCTGGGCGCGCAGATCCGGCGGTGGGTGCTGGAGACGGCCGCCGGTACGGGGACGCAGGCCCGGCAGTTCCTCGAGACCCACCACCTCGCGGTGCGCGCCCTCGCGCTGGTCGACGACGAGATGCTCGACCTGGCCGTGCGCGTGCTGCCGTTCGAGACCAGTCTCGGCGCCATCACACCCGCGGCGCTGCACGAGGCGGAGCCTGATCGGCGACTGCTGTACACGACGACGGTCGAGGAGTTCCGTCGGATCGCACCCGTCGCGGCGGCCCAGGGGCTGCCCGTCATCAACGGCGGTTACGTCTACGACAGCGACCTGCTTGCCCGGGCGGCCCAGCGCTACCCCGAATGGCGGCTCGTCCCGACGACCGTCGACGACGTCGCCGGGGTCCTGGAGGACCTGGAACCGCTCCGGGAACTGGCCATCACCGACGCCATCACCGCCCTTCGCGCCGGCCTCGCCGCCCAGGACTGCGACCTCTCCGTGCGCCGGTTCGAACCGGCAGAGCTGCCGGCGATCCTGCTCCAGGACCGCGACGGCGAACACGCCCGCCAGGCCCAGGAGGCGACGGACGCCGTCGACGACCTGTGGGGCGAGGTGCTGGCCGGGCTGACCGAACCGGGCCGGCCGCGCCGGCTGGTGCTCAACGACCGCAACGAGACCGTGCGCGCGCTGCTCGCGAGCGACGACGACCAGGTGCGCACCGCCGCGGCCCGGTCGCTGTACGTCACCGCGATGCTGGCCTCCGGGATGCCACTGCGAGGCCCCGAGGCCACCCTGATGAACTCCTCGCTCACCCTGCTGCTCGACCGCGCCCTCGATCGGCGCGGACCCGGTGAAAGGCCCTGACATGCCCCGTTCCGTCGCCGAGGCCAACGACGCCCTGTTCGCGATTCGCCGGCTGCCGTTCGGCGTCGCCCGCTCGACGGCGTGCGCAGCGGAGGTCGAGCGCATCCGGTCGGAGGGGCCCGAGGGAGCGCTGGCCTTCGGACTCTTCAGCCTCACCGAGTGCTATGTGTGGGGCGAGGAGGTGTCGAAGGCCTACCTGCCGTTCACCGAACTGCTGCGCTGGTGGGACACGCACCCGGAGCACTTCGACCAGGACGACACCCACTCGATGTTCTGGAGTTTCAAGTGGATGGTCGGGCAGTTGATGGACTTCCCCACCGTCCCCGCCGAACAGATCGAACGCACCCTCGACGATATGGCCCGCCGCTACGCGCTCGCGGGCAACGGCATGAACGCCGTCGCCCTGGAACGGTTCCAGTGGGCCCGCACCCGCGGCGACGCCCAGACCGAGAGCCGTTACCAGGAGTGGGTCACCACCCCGCGCGACGACTTTTCCCAGTGCGAGGCGTGTGAACCCGGGGACCGGGCCTCGTATCTCTTCGAGGTCGGCCGCGTCGCCGAAGGCATCCGGATGCTCGAGGAGGTGCTCGACGGGCGCCCCGGCTGGACGCCGTCCTGCGCGACCGAGCCGGGTGACATGCTGTCCCACCTGCAACTCGCCTACCTCGAGGTGGGCGACGCCGAGGCCGCGGGACGGGCGCACCGCCGGGGCATGCAGAATCTGGGCGTGCGCAGCCCGATGGCCGGGCCGAAGGCCCGCCACATCGAGTTCTGCGCTCGGTCGGGCAACCCTCGTCTCGCCCTGACGTTGATCGAGGAGCACGCGCGATTCCTGCTCGCCGCGGACACCCCCTACGAGCGGTGGGTCGTGCTCACCGCGGTGGGCGCCGCCACCGGGCTGCTGCGCGCCACGCACGGCGACACCGCGCTCCGGCTGGGCGACGTGCCTGCGCGAACCGTCGCGGACCTCGACGACTGGGTCCGCCGTGCAGCGCTCGAACTCGCCGCGGCCTTCGACGCCCGCAACGGCACCGACCGAATGACGGCGGCCACCCACGCCGCGTGGGAGCGGGCGGCGCAGAACACGCTGCAGGTGAGCCTGTCCGTGTTGAGCGAGGTCGACGGCGGTGACGTGCCCATCGCGGCGCAGCCGGCCGCCGCCGGGACGACCGCCGGGATCGCGAACGGGGCCGCCGGCGGCGGCCCAACCCGGACCCAACCGGCCCGGCCCGGGGACCCGAACTATGTCGACGTCAGCGCCCTCGTGGCCGGCCCCGGCGGCGAGCCGTCGACGCCGACCGCGGGGCCGCCGGCGCCTCGGCCGATGTCCGAGCGGACGCCGTCGAGCCCGGACGAGATGCTGACCCGCGCGGAGGCCCTCGCGACCGCCGATCCCGCAGCGGCGGCCCGGCTCTACCAGAGCGCGGCCCGCCTGCTGGAGGCCGCCGGCTATCTGGAGCGGGCGGGTTTCGCACTGGCCGAGGCGGCCGAACTGGCCGCCCGCCAGGGTGACCCCGAGGTCTCGGCGGCTTTCGACCGTGCGCTCAGGCTGCTGCGCGCCGCCGGCACGCCCCCGCGCTTCGTCGGACCCGTTGCCCGTGCCCGCGCTCGCCACGCCCTGGGACCGGACGACCTCGCCGCCGCGCTGCCGATCCTCGATCGCGTCCTCGCCGAGCTGACGGCGGCCGACGGCGCCGGCGCCGCGACGGCGCCGACCGCGGATCTGCTCCGCAGCGAGGAACTGGCCGCCCGCCAGGAGGCGGACCGGCGCAGCGAGATCCGACACCTGAAGGACACCCGGGCCCGAGTCCTGGCCGGGCTGGGCCGGCACGACGACGCCGCCAAGGCGGCCGAGACCGTCGCCGAGGACTTCGCCCGGGCCGGTGAGATCGCCGACGCCGCCCACGCCTTCTGGCTCGCCGGCAGCGCCCGGCTCGCCGGCGGGCCGCGTTCGGACGCCGTGGACCTGCTCGAGTCGGCCGTGGAGGGCTTCGGCATCGCGCACCGCCGGGACGAACGCACCCGGGCGGGCAACGAGCTCATCGCTCTGCTGCGCGAGTTCGGTCGCGACGAGGACGCCGCCGCGCTGGCCGAGTCGCTGGCCCGCTGAGCGCCGGTGCGGGGGGCGCCGTCGTCGTCGTCGAATTCCTGCTACCGGTCGCCCGGACCGGATCCCAGCGACCGCCGGCCACGCGGCAGCGCGTCGGCGGTCGCGCGGCCGACTGCAACGCGGTCCGCGGCTTCGCGTTCGGCCGCCGCGACGACGGCCAACGCTTCCGCAAGTAGCGTCGGCGAGCGCGCGTCCAACCATCGCACCCGCGGGTCGCGCCCGAACCACCCCATCTGCTTGCGGGCGAGCCGGCGGGTGGCCCGCACGATCGCGCCCCGCGCGTGCTCCAGCGTCGTATCGCCCCGTAGCGCGGCCAGGACCTCCGCGTAGCCGACGGCCCTGGCGGCCGTCCGGCCCAGCCGATCGGCCAAGCCGCGGACCTCGTCGACCAAGCCCTGCTCCCACATCCGATCGACCCGGGCCGCAACCCGGGCATCCAACTCCGCGCGATCGCAGTCCAAACCGATCTGCACGGCGGGGCGCACGTAGACCTCGCGCGGCAGGTTTGCGGTGAACGGCCGACCGGTCAACGCGATCACTTCCAGCGCGCGAACGATGCGGCGCGTGTTCGTCGGACCGATCGTCTGCGCCGCGACCGGGTCCCGGGCGGCCAACTCCTGGAACAGTGCCCGGGTGCCCTCCCCCTCGGCCCGCGCCTCCAACCGGGCGCGGACCTCGTCGTCGGTACCCGGGAACCGAATGTCGTCCAGGACCGCCCGAATGTACAGGCCGGACCCGCCGACCAGCACCGCCCGCGCGCCTCGGTCGGCGATCGCCGCGAGGTCCGCCCGGGCGTGCGCCTGGTAGCGCGCCACGGAGGCGTCCTCGCCGGGATCCAGCACGTCGAGTTGGTGGTGCGGGAGGCCGCGCCGCTCGGCCGGCGGCACCTTCGCCGTCCCCACGTCCATCCCTCGGTACAACTGGTACGCGTCGCCGTTGACGACCTCCGCGGGGCCGAGCGCCTCCGCCAGGTCGAGTGCCAGGTCGGATTTTCCCGTGGCGGTCGGGCCGACGACCGCGACGATCAGCGGCTCGCTCATTCGCCTCACGCTACCGGTCCCTGACCGACGTCCACCATACGGGTATGGTCGCACCGCCCGAGAGCTTCCGGAGTGAACCCCTGCCCGGGTACCGTTGTCCTGTGAAGTACTTCGGGGATGGGTCTCACCCGGAGCGTGGCGACGAATCGCGAGCCGATTCGTCGTCGCCCGGGCCCCGTCGGCGTCGCAAGGACCCGACCGGGGAACCGGTCGACGAGGTGCTCCTGCGTGAGATCAGCGGCGCGCTCGTAGCCGAGCAGGAGCAGCCGCCGACTCCACTGGCGATGGCCCGGGTCATCGAATGGACCCGGGACTGCGGTTACAGCTACTTCGTCGATTCCGACGGCGATATCGGCGGGATGTGGCACGGGCGGCTGTTTTACTTCCTGCTCTTCGGCGCGCACGACGAGATCCTGCAGGTCCGCGGCCAGTGGAACCGCGAGATCGCCCTCGAACGCCTGGAGGAGATCCTCGAGTTCTGCAACGAGTGGAACGCCGACCGGATCTGGCCGAAGGCGTACACCCGAGTGCGGGACAACGGCATGATTCAGGTCTTCACCGAGGTCACCGTCGACCTTGAGCACGGCGTCACCGACGGCCAACTGGACCAGCTGCTGCAATGCGGGCTCTCGACCGGCTCGATGTTCTTCGACGCACTCGACGAGTTCTACCCCGACCCCGCGAGGCAGGCGCCATGAGCCCCGTACGGACCGGCTGGCTCGCCCGGCTCTTCGGCAACCGTCGCACCGCCCCCGAGCCGGCGCCGGATTCCGTGGAGTTCCCCCGTCCGATCACCACCGAGCGGATCGGCAGCCACCTCACCCGGCGCGGCTACCACTATCGGGTGGACGACGACGGCGACGTCACCGGCACCTGGGACGGGCACCGGTTCTGGTTCCTCCTGCTCGGCGCCCGCAAGGAAATCCTGCAGGTACGCGGACGCTGGACGACCACGCTGCCCATCACCGCACGGCTGTCGATCATGCAGACCGTCAACGACTGGAACCGCGAGCGGATCTGGCCCAAGGTCTACCTGCGCGAGGAGGCCGGCGCACTCACGATGTACACCGAGGTCTCGGTGGACTTCGAGCAGGGCGCGACCGAGGCCCAGCTCGGTCAGGTGATCTCCTGCGGACTGGGCACCGCGGTGCAGCTCTTCCACGCCATCGGCGCCCAACTGCCGCCCGACGTCATCGAGTCCTGACCGCTGACCGAAGTCAGCTCGGCGGCGTCGGCTCGGGGGCACGTCGGCTCGGGCGTCGTCCTGATGGTCGGCTCCGCACCGGAACTGCCGCGCCCGGCAGAGCGCGCGAGGTGAAGCCGCAGCGCGCGAGGTAGAGCCGCGCCGCGCGAGGTAGAGCCGTAACGCCCCCGACCCGCCGGTCCCGCCACGCCACAGATCTACCTCGGCCTCGTCGGCTCTCTCTCGACCTCGCCGGCTCTACCTCGCGCGACTCCGCGCCGGCCCGGGCCACCCGCCAACCAGCCGACCCCACGGTTCGGCATCGCCCATGTAGGCCGTCCGACGTTCAGCGTGCGCGCAGCGTCGGCAGGCCCAGGACGACCGGGCCGACCGGGGCCGGCCCGTCCCCGTGGCTATGTCCGCCGTCGTGCGCGCCGGACCGGGCGGCCGCCCAGGCGTCGCCCGCGCGGGTGCGCCGGACAGTGAACGGCCCGCCCGCGAGGGCCGAGTCGGCCAGGAGGTGGTGCGGGGCGGAGTCGGTGACCCGGACGGTGACCAGGTCGCCCGGGCGGGGCACCACCGCGGCTGCCGGGTCCGGCGACATCCCTGCCGGCAGGGCGAAGTGCACCAGCCGGTTGTCGGGGGCCCGCCCCGTGAGGCGTCGGGTCGCACCGTCCTTGCGTCCGCCGTCGACGACGAGTACCTCGACGACGCGGCCCACCTGCTTGGCGGCCTCCTCGGCGGCGATTCGCTCCAGCACCACCAAGAGCCGGTCGAAGCGTTCCTGCACGACGGGCTTGGGGACGGCGTCGGGCATCGTGGCGGCCGGGGTGCCCGGCCGCGGGGAGTACTGGAAGCTGAACGCCGCGGAGAACCGCGCCGCCTCGACCACGCGCAGGGTCTCGGCGAAGTCTTCCTCGGTCTCCCCCGGGAAGCCGACGATGATGTCGGACGTAATGGCGGCGTCGGGCATGGCCGCCCGAACCTTGTCGAGGATGCCGAGGAACCGGTCGGAACGGTACGAGCGCCGCATCGCGCGCAGGATCCGATCGGAGCCGGATTGCAGCGGCATATGCAGCGAGGGCATCACGGCGGGGGTCTCGGCCATGGCGGCGATCACGTCGTCGGTGAACGCGGCGGGGTGGGGTGAGGTGAATCGGATCCGTTCGAGGCCGTCGATCGTGCCGCAGGCGCGCAACAGCTTGGCGAAGGCGCCGCGGTCGCCGAATTCGACGCCGTAGGTGTTGACGTTCTGCCCGAGCAGGGTCACCTCGACGGCGCCGTCGGCGACGAGCGCCGCGACCTCGGCGAGAATGTCGCCGGGCCGCCGATCCCGCTCCTTGCCCCGCAGGCTCGGCACGATGCAGAACGTGCACGTGTTGTTGCAGCCAACGCTGATCGAGACCCAGCCGGCGTAGACGGCCTCGCGCCGCGTGGGCAGCGTGGACGGGAAGACCTGCAGCGACTCCGCAATCTCGATCTGCGCGGACGCGTTGTGCCGCGCCCGCTCCAACAGCACGGGCAGCGCGTCGAGGTTGTGCGTCCCGAAGACGACGTCGACCCACGGGGCCTTGGCGACGATCGCGCCCCGGTCCTTCTGGGCCAGGCAGCCGCCGACGGCGATCTGCATCCCCGGCCGGCCGGCCTTGACCGAGGCGAGTTGCCCCAGGTTTCCCTGCAGGCGCGTGGCGGCGTTCTCGCGGACGGCGCAGGTATTGATGACGACGACGTCGGCCTCGTCCTCCCCCGCCGCCCGCACGTAGCCGGCGGCCTCGAGGAGCCCGGCGAGGTGCTCGGAGTCGTGCACGTTCATCTGGCAGCCGAGGGTGCGCACGACGTAGCTGCGACCCGGCGCGGCGGCGGGCGCCGAGGCATTGACAGGCGCTGACGGGGCGGGCGCAGCGAGGGGCGTGCGGGCGGTAGACATCACCGTCCAGGGTACGGCGTCCGGCGCGTCCTGCCGCCCGCCCGGCCGCCCCGCCGGACGCCGGCTCCGCGGGGTTGGTGTGTGCGGGGGCAGCGTCGGATCATGACTGGGCAGGGTCCGACGCCGCAACCTGCCTGCGGCGGCCGCGGACCGCCGTCGAGTCGCGAGGACGTGGTGCGGTGCCATTGAACGGCGAGGTCACAGCAAGCCCGGCCGCGGAGGACGACGCCGCGGCCGGCAAGGTCGCGAAGGCCACGGCCGGCAAGGTCGCGGCCGGCAAGGTCGCGAAGGACACGGCCGGCCCGGCGTCGACCGCCCTGCGCAGTCTCGACGCGCTCGCGGCGATGGCCGCCGACCTGACCGGGCAGTTCGCCCTCGGTCCGCTGCTCGAACGCATTCTCGCGCACACCATGGACCTGCTCGGCTGTGACTCCGGCTCGATCTGTACGGTCGACGAGGCCGCCGGAACGTATCGTAAGGAGGTCGACGTCGGCGTCGGTTGCCGCAGCGGGGCGACGTTCCCGCTGGGCGAGGGCGTCACGGGACTCGTGGTACGCCGTCGGGCGCCGGTCATTCTCGACGAGTACGCGCACGTTCCCGGCGGTCACATCCCCAGCCCGGAGCGCGACCTGCTGCACGGCGTCGTCGGCGTGCCGATCCGGTGGAACGGCTCGATCATCGGTGCCTGCATCGTCTTCAGCCGCGAAGCCGACCGCCGTTTCACGGCGGCGGACACGGCGCTCGTCGAGTTGTTCGCCACCCACGCCGCGATCGCGATCCAGAACGCCAGGCTGCACGAGCACGCCGCGGCCCGCGAGCGCGAGGCCGCCACCGCGGCCGAGCGGGCTCGGTTCGTCCGGGACGTGCATGACACGGTGGGCCGGGGGCTGGCGTCGGTGCTGCTCGGCCTGGACCGGGCGGACCGAGAGTTGGCCGCGGGCGCCAGCCCGCGCGCGGCCCTGTCCGCCGCCCGGTCCGCCGCGCACGCCGCGCTGGACGACGTCCGGCGCACGGCCCGCGGTCTGGGTCCCGGGCTCCTGGACGAGCGCGGCCTGCCGGCGGCGATCGGGCTTGAGCTCGACTGGGTGGCCTCGACCGTGCCGATCTCGACCAAGCTCGTCACGGTCGGCGAGCCGCGCCCGCTGGACCCCGAGGTGAGCCGGCAGCTGTTCCGGGTGGTCCAGGAATCGCTGACCAACGTCGTCGAACACTCGCGGGCGATGGCCGTGCGGGTCGGTCTGGTGTACGGGGCGAACGGCGCCTCGGTCCTGGTGGAGGACGACGGGCGGGGGTTCGACGTCGCCGCCTTCGCCCGCGACCGGCCGCGCCCGACGACGCCGCTCGGCCTGCGCGGGATGATCGCCCGGGCGCAATTGATGGGTGGCTCGGCCCACGTCGACTCGACCCCTGGTTGGGGCACCCGGCTGCGGGTCGAGATTCCGTACCGACTCGCCGCAGGCGCGGACGCACCGCGGCCCCGGTGGCGGGTGCTCGTGGTGCACGACAGCCCCGTGGTCCGCGCCGGACTGGTGCACATGCTCGGCCAGGCCGAGCCGGATATCGAGGTGGTCGGCGAACTCGGCGACAGCGCCGAGGTGGTCGACGCCTACCGGCTGCTGCGGCCGCACGTGGTGCTCACCCACCTGCGCATGCCGCACGTCGACGGCGTGCGACTGACCGCCTACCTGCGCGCGGCCGACCCGGCGGCCGCCGTCGTGCTCATGGTGGACTCGCCGATCGATGACCTGGTGCGCGACGCCGCGCAGGGCGGCGCGGTCGGCTTCGTCGGGCCCGACGTTGAGGCCGCCGCGCTGGCCCGCACCGTGATCGGCGCCGCCCGGGGCGACGCGCTCGTCCCGGCCGGGTTGTTCGGCGTGGCCGGCGGCGGCGCGGCCGTTGGCGGCCCGGCGGGCGGCGGCCCGGCCGTTG
>JAVBMU010000061.1:0-49928 GCA_031552185.1 Cellulomonadaceae bacterium
CGGCGGGGCCGGTGGCCGCCGATCCCGCGGTGCCCGTGCGGCAGTCCGTCCGCGCGGCCTTCGGGATCCCGAGCAGCCCGGCGCCCCCGGGCACACCGCCCCCGGCCCCGCCCGTGCGGCCGGGGCAGAACGGCTGGGGCCAGCGGGTCGGCGTGCCCGGCGTCGGGGGCGGCGGCACGGCGCCGGTCTGGTCCACCCCGCCCGACGGCGCGCCCGGAGGTGCTCTCGCGGCTGTGGGTGCCGCACCGTATGCTGCGGCAATGTCACCCGCAGTTCCGTCCGCCCAGGCCAGGGCGACGTCCGCGCCTCGCGCGGGCACCAGCGCAGACTTGCTGACCGCCGGTCCGGCCGAGCCGGTCGCGGCGCCGCCCGGCCCGGCCGGAGCGGGCCGCGGCGGACCCCGCTTCAACCCGACGGCGCTGGTGCTCGTCCTCGTCGGCCTCGCCGTCATCGTTGCGATCGTGTGGGCGGTGAACATGCTCGGCCGCGGGATCGAACCGAGGACGGGTGCAGAACCCACGGACGGCACCACGCAGCAACAGTCCGTCTCGCCCGGCACCGACCCGACCGGCGGCACGACCACCACGCAATCCCCGCCCACGGTCCCACCCGTCATCAAGTCCGGGCAGTCGATCGACCCCGAGGGGCGGGCCCAGGGCGAGTACCCGGAACGAGCCGCCGACGCCTACGACGGCGACGATGCTACGTACTGGCGCACCCACTGGTACAAGACGCCGAACTTCGGGGGGCTCAAGAAGGGCGTCGGCTACGTAATCACGCTCGAGCAGCGCGCCGCCGTCTCGACGATCGCCCTGGCCACGGACAATAAGGGCGGCAACGTGCAGATTCGCGCCACGACCGCCCAGAATCCGACCGGCGGGACGTTGCTCGCCGAGGGTCCCCTGGACGGGTCCACGACGTTCACCTTCAAGCCCACGGAAGGGCAGACCTTCGTCCTGTGGTTCACCGAACTGCCGACCGCGCCGGACGGCAAGTACCGCGTCGACCTGGAAGAGATTCTGCTCTCGTAGTGTTTGCGGGCGCCGGGGTTCCGGCCGGCGCCCGCGCCGCGGAACATTTCGACGCCGCGGGCAGTTGACACGGTGCATCGAGACGGGAGACAACAGGTGTCGGACCAGCCCACCATTCACGACGTGCTCATCATCGGCTCCGGCCCCGCCGGGTACACCGCGGCTGTCTACGCCGCCCGCGCCGGCCTCGCGCCGGTTGTCATCGCGGGGTCGGTCACCGCGGGTGGTGCGCTGATGAACACCACCGAGGTGGAGAATTTTCCCGGCTTTCCGGACGGGATCCTGGGCCCGGACCTGATGGAAAACATGCGTAAGCAGGCCGAGCGGTTCGGCGCCCGGATCGAATGGGACGACGTCGTCGAAGCCGACCTCGCCGGGCCCGTCAAGACCGTCCGCACCGGCGGCGACGAGACGTACCGCGCTCGAACGGTGATCCTCGCCACCGGCTCGGCCTACCGCGAACTCGGCTTGGCGGCCGAGAAGCGGCTCTCCGGTCACGGCGTGTCCTGGTGCGCGACCTGTGACGGCTTCTTCTTCCGCGACCAGCACATCGCCGTCGTCGGTGGCGGCGACTCGGCCATGGAGGAGGCCACCTTCCTCACCCGCTTCGCGGCCAAGGTCACCGTCATTCACCGGCGCGACGAATTGCGCGCCTCGAAGATCATGGCCGACCGCGCGCTGGCCGATCCCAAGATCGAGTTCGCCTGGAACAGCGAGGTCGTCGCCATCCACGGCGAGCAGGCCGTCGAGTCGCTCACCCTGCGGGACACTCGCACCGGAGCCGAGCGCGAACTGCCCGTGACCGGGCTGTTCGTCGCCATCGGGCACGAGCCGCGGACCGAGTTGCTGACCGGCCAGGTCGCCCTCGACGATGCCGGATACGTCACCGTCGTCGGGCGGTCGACGCACACCAGCGCTCCCGGCGTCTTCGCCTGTGGCGACGTCGTCGACCACACCTACCGGCAGGCCATCACCGCCGCCGGATCCGGATGTGCCGCCGCTCTGGACGCCCAGCGCTACCTGGTCGAGGAGGCTTGATGCCCACGTTCACCGTCACCGACGAGACCTTTCGGAGCGAAGTTCTCGAATCCGAGCTGCCGGTCCTCGTCGATTTCTGGGCGCAATGGTGCGGGCCCTGCCACCTGATCGCCCCGGTCCTCGAGGAGCTTTCCGAGGACTACGCCGACCGGATGCGGTTCGCCAAGCTCGACACCATGGCGAACCCCGACGTGCCGATGGCGTACGGCGTGCTGTCGCTGCCGACCCTCAACGTCTATCGCGGGGGCGAACTCGTCCGCTCGATCATCGGCGCCCGGCCCAAGCGGGCGCTGATCGACGAGATTGACGCCGCGCTCCAAGGCTGACGCCGCGCAACCGGGCTGTGGGATGCATCACCATTCTTCGGCACGGCATGCGAGACTGAGCGGCGTGAGCACGCAGAACCCCACCCCGCGTCCAGTTGCCCCCGGCACTCGCCTCGACCCCTGGTTCGACTCCTACGCGGAGCGAGCCCACGGGATGCGAGCGTCCGAGATCCGGGCACTCTTCGCGGTCGCCACCCGGCCGGAGGTGGTCTCGCTCGCCGGCGGGATGCCCTGCCTCGACGAACTCGCGATGGACACAGTCGCCGACATCATGCGCGAGATGATCGCGACCAAGGGCACGACCGCCCTGCAGTACGGCTCCGGCCAGGGCGAGGAATTCCTGCGCGAGCGGATCCTCGACGTCGTGCGGCTCGAGGGCATCGAGTGCCATCCCGACGACATCGTGGTGACCACCGGCTCCCAGCAGGCGCTCGACCTGGTCACCCGGATCTTCATCGACCCCGGCGACGTCGTGGTCGCGGAGGCGCCGAGTTACGTCGGCGCTCTCGGCGTCTTTCGCTCCTACCAGGCCGACGTCGTGCACGTCCCGCTCGACGAGCACGGGCTGATCCCCGAGGCACTCGAAGCCACTCTGACGGACCTCGCCGTCCAGGGCCGGCGGGTCAAGATGCTCTACGTCATCCCCAACTTCCACAACCCGGCCGGCGTCTCGCTCGCGCTCGAGCGCCGCCCGCGCATCCTCGAGATCGCCCGTCGGTTCGGCGTCCTGGTCATCGAGGACAACCCGTACGGCCTGCTCGGCTTCGACGGCCAGGTCCTGCCCGCCATGCGCTCGCTCGACGCCGAGGGCGTGCTCTACCTCGGCTCGTTCTCCAAGACGTTCGCGCCCGGATACCGCGTCGGCTGGGTCATCGCGCCGCACGCGGTCCGCGAGAAGCTCGTGCTGGCCAACGAGTCGGCCATCCTGTCTCCGTCCAATGCCGCTCAGATGGCGATCGCTACATACCTTGAGAAGTGCGACTGGATGGGGCAGATCAAGCAGTTCCGCGAGTTCTACCGCCTGCGCCGGGACGCCATGGTCGGCGCCCTGCGCGAAAACCTGCCGACGGCCTCCTGGACCGTGCCCGACGGGGGCTTCTACACCTGGGTCAAACTCCCCGCCGGCATCGACGCCAGGCTGATGCTTCCGCGCGCCGTCACCGCTCGCGTCGCCTACGTTTCGGGCAGCGCCTTCTACGCCGACGGCACCGGCACCGATCACATGCGGCTGTCTTTCTGCTTCCCGACGCCGGAGCGCATCCGGGAGGGCGTGCGCCGGCTCGCACGCGTGATCGAGGCCGAGCGAAACCTGGTCGAGACCTTCGGCACCGAAGCGGGTCGCGACCCCGACCTGACCGACGTCGAAGTCCCGTCGCCCGACCTCGCCTGACCGGCGCCCACCGAGACCACGCCAGCCCAAGGAGTGCACCACCGTGACTGACTCGACCAACACGTCGATCGGCGCCGACGATGCTGCCGGTTCGCCATCCGCCGCGTCCCGCGAGACCGTCGAGGCCGGGGCGCGGGCCGCGGCCGGCGCCCCGGCCTTGAAAGGAGCGCCGGCGGCGGGAGTTCAGGAGTCGAAGCCCCGCGTCGTCGTGCTCGCCGGCGGGCTGTCGCACGAGCGCGACGTCTCGATCCGGTCCGGGCGGCGCGTCGCCGAGGCGCTTCGCTCCGTCGGCATGGAGGTCGCCCTGCACGACGTCGACGCCGGCCTCCTCACCTTCCTCACCGATACCCAACCCGACGTCGTCTGGCCCCTGCTGCACGGCGCCGGCGGCGAGGACGGGTCTTTGCGGGACGTGCTGGAACTGCTGGACATTCCTTACGTCGGCACCGGGCCGCGCGCCAGTCGTGTCGCGTGGGACAAGACCGTCGCGAAGAACATTGTTCAGCACGCGGGCCTCGCCACCCCGGCCCATGCCTGCTTGCCCCATGCCCTGTTCCGCGAACTCGGTGCCCGCGCCGTCCTGGCGACGCTCGTCAAGCGGCTCGGGCTGCCGCTCGTGGTGAAGCCGACGCAGGGCGGCTCGGCGCTCGGCGTCAGCATCGTCACCAGCGCGGACGAGCTTCCCCGGGCGATGGTCGACTGCTACGCCTACGGCGATGTCGCCCTCATCGAGAGCGCCGTGGCCGGTACCGAACTCGCTATCAGCGTCATCGACGACGGCTCGGGGCCGCGAGCGCTCCCGCCGGTCGAGATCGTCAGCAACGGCGTCTACGACTACGACGCGCGGTACAACGCCGGCCGCACTCAGTACTTCACCCCGGCGCGGATCTCCGCCGAAGCCAACGAACGCGTGATCGAGGTCGCGCTCAGCGCCCACACCGCCCTGGGATTGCGGCACCTCTCCCGCACGGACGTCATCCTCGACGGCGACGGCGAGGTCCAGTTCCTCGAGGTCAACGTCGCCCCGGGTCTCACCGAGACGTCGTTGTTCCCCCAGGCCGCGCTTGCGGCCGGACTCGACCTTCCGCAGCTCTACGCCGACATCGTTCGCAGCGCCGTCCGGCGCTGATCGATCGCTTCGGCGACGGGGGTCTTCGACGTTCGAAGAGTGATCCCCCGCGACGGTCGGAGGGCGGGTGGCGTCGAGGGCCTGGTCGCCTTCGAGGGCCTGGTCGCCTTCGAGGGTGCGGCGTTGGTTTCGTAGACTCCGCCGAGGTCCCTGGCCCCGCTCCGGACCGACGGGATCACACCGGTCTGGACTCCATGCCCAGTTCACGTTCGAGCCCTGGAATCCGTCGGCGTTCGGAGCATGGTCGTCGGCGACAGGAGTGCCTCACACCGTTCCACGCCACGTCCTCGATGGGTCAGACAGTCGCCGCCCGTTTCCAGACGAGATCCCACCACCACACGCTGAGCGCTTGCGCAGGCCATCACGAACGCAGGCGATCACGAACCGGGCCAAGCCCCCGCACCCGTTTCACGTGAAACATCGACTACGGCGGTACCGATCGAGGCACCGCTGTTTCGCGGTCGAAGTCCCCGCCTTCTTCGGCCCCTTCGTCCTTCAGTCTGCTTTCCCACGCCAGCGGCACGTCCGCCCCCCCGCCCGCCTCCCCGCGCTGCCGCGCGCGCTTCCCTTTCGACGCCCAACCGCTCCCCCGCACGCATCGTGCCCGATGCGCTTCTCATCCCCGACGGCTGCCGCATCGATCCCGTCCGCAGACTGGAGCCCCCGTTCCTCTTGCTGGTGCCTACCTCGGTGACGGCAGCAGCCCGGGCGAAGCTGCGCAGGGGCGCCCTTTCCCGAGGCCCCGCTCCCAAGTGCCAATTCCGAACTTCCCTTCGACCGCCACGCCGGGGTCCGCGCTCCAACGTTTCCCCCGGCCTGCTCGCCGTGTCGTTGCCGGTCTGTTGGCGCCGCTCGGTATCTACGCGCACATCCCGTGTCGCAACGGCCTTGCAGCGGTTCTCGTTGTGTGTTCGGCACGCCGGATCCAACCGCAGCCCACCCGAACCCCGGGTCAAGGTGCGGGTTGGCGCGAAAACTGATCCCCCGCCCGGTCGCATCATCGGGGACAAGTAACTCGTCGCCTAGTGATCACCCTGCGGAAGAGCTCGTCGGGTACCGGCGACCGCGGCAAGCGGTTCTCCCGTCCGGGCACACTCCCCGCCAGACGCTGTTCGATCTGACTGCACGTGGACAATGGGCGCTGCCCACCTAGTGTCACGGGAACGGCGTCGGAGGGGCACTGACCCCACGCCGCCGGCTGGTCCATACCGGACTCTCGCCCGGCGGGGCGGTGCTCAACGGCGCCCGAGACAATCGGGTGGCCAGTGCTTCCGCTGCCCACGCTTCTCTCACCGGACGCTTCGTGCGGCTCTCTCACCGGACGCTTCGTGCGGCCGGACAAGTCGGCGGCACACCGCCGGTGTTCCGAGCGTCTCCCCGGCCTCGCCGGCCTCAACGACCTCTCCGGCCTCGCCGTCCTCAACGGCTCCCGTCACAATCGGGGTCGCCAGTGCTTCTCCCGTCTGTCGCATCCCTACCTTGCCTCATCGCCTGTGCGCGCTGGGGTGACCTCGGCTCGATTCCCTGCTGACCAGGCCGAGGTGTTCTGGTCTCCTGGCCGCGGGGTTCGCCTGCCAAGGCGACGTCGGACCCGCGTCCGCCGGCCCGCGCATCGCGCCGGAGCATCACCCTGCGGTGAGGGTGGCCTTGAGCACGGTGATCGCTTGGGCGCCCACTTTCGGGCACCTTGGGTGCGCTTCTACGCGACTCGACTCTGGATCCGACGTGAATGGTCGGTCGGTTGTCGGGGCGCCTCACCCGCTGCCACCTAGCTCGGCCACCGCGCCACCGCGCCACCGCGCCACCGCGCCACCGTGCCACCGTGCCACCGTGCCACCGTGCCACCGTGCCGAAGCGGTTCATCCGCTCTCTGCCGACGCATCAGGCCGTCCACGGCGAATTCAGCAGCGTGGCTGGCGGAACGACAAGTGAAGCCGAGACAAGCCCTCCAGCGTTTCACGTGAAACATGCGGACCAAGACACCGATCGCGTGCGGCCCGGCTCGACGAAGCCTTGTTCCGCAGTCATGTACGGGCGCGGTCCGACGGTCCAGACTGCGTTGCTTCGCCTGCAACCGGTACAGCCGCCTGTTCCCGGTCCCACTTTCCTGGGCTGTCATGCGCGACGCCTTTTGGAGCGGCGCTCGGCTCGGCGGCCAGCACCCCCGAGGACCGGGCCACCCTTGCCCGTCCACGACGCGGGCGGCAAGTCCGAGGTAGATGGTGCAAGGTCCGAGCTGGGGGCGATCCCGAGCGATTGGGTCACGGTCAAGTCCCAAGGGAGTCGAGTCCCGTGTCGGTGTGATCCGTTCCGGTTCAAGCCGATAGCGCCAGGGCTTGGCCCTTGTCGACGGCGCAGATCACGGATCCGCGCCTTGAGCCGGGCGTTCTCCGCCTGGACCGGGCTCGGGCGCCCGACCGGATCACCGGGCCGCTTGCCGTCGAGCAGGCCCGCGTCACGCTGCCGGCGCCACTCCGAGATCAGCGAGGAGTACAGACCCTCACGACGCAGGAACACCGCGCCCTGCCCGTTCTCGGCCGCGACCTCGTGCTCGGCCAGATATCTCTGCTTCTGCTCCGCCGTCCACGAACGACGACGACGGTGCCCATCCGGGCGCGGAGACGTCCTCACGACCCCATCCTCGACCACAGCCACGACCGCGGGGGAAACCTTGCTCATCAGACTCGGTGATCCTTCACACGCCCTGCGAGGCGAACTTGCTATGAACCGCTGGACTCACCTCACCCTGACACGCAGGGCATCACCACCCTGCCCTCCATCTGCCAGACCGCGGACCGGGACCCGAGCCAAGCTGCCCCTACATCGTTCACTTTTCGCCCGTCCCGACCGTCCAGCTTTCGAGCGTCGCCGACAGCCCTCCTTGACCGGTGTCCGTGCTGAAGGTGAGGTGGCTCCCGCGCTCGCCTCGACCAGGCCGCGGTGCGCCTCCGAGGTGACCACCAGATCTCGCCCAGGCCGCGGGCGACCATGTCGGCGTAAGAACAGGTTCCGCAGCTCCGTGGTCCAGGCGGTGGTGACCCGTACAGCGCCGGACTTCACGGTGGCCATCACCGTGGCCACCGCGGTTGATGCCGGTCGCCACCAGCACTACTGCGTTCTCGAGTAGCCAGCCTCGGGGACCCTTATCGTTAGGTGTCCGCAGCGACGAACATGGCTCTGGTGCTGCAGTCCATCGTGGCCGACTATCTCGAAACACTTCGGCAGAGCGGCCAGGCCGGTTCGTCTGGTCGCGGGTGCGAGCGGCACGCCGGGGCGTGGGATTGGTTTCACGTGAAACGCCCTGTCATCGCACGGGTGCTCCTAGGCATCCCAGATTCCTCCTGGTCTGCGCACCTCCGGCACCAGTAGCCGGCACGGGCCCGGGGCGCCCCATTGGCGGATCGATTGGTGCCGAGGCGGTACCAGGGTGGTGACAGTGAAACGGTGAACGATCGCCTGTCCGCCTTGCCTTGAGCCGCGTGCTGTCTCGGATCGGTCTCCCAACTCCGGCGGCCACGCGCCCCGGAGGCACGGATGGTTCGCGTCCTCAACAACGTCCTGTAGGAGTTGGAGGACCGCGGCTATGCGTCGGTGAGCAGAAGCATCCCTTGCATCGATCGCCGTCAACGGTTCGTGAGGGGCGAGCCGGCGGATCGCTCGGCAGCCTCTCGCTCGGCTCGGGCTTGACCACACCGGGTCAGGTCAAGTCCCGTGGTGTAGCGGTTCGGCGTGATCTTCTGGTTGGTCAGGCGGTAAGTCCGAGGGGGTCGGTGGTTACCTGCTCGTTGTCGGGGATGAGGGTGAGGCGGGAGCGGGTCAGGACGTCGAGGGCGAAAGAGTGGCGCTCTTCGCCCACCCGTCGTGTTGTTCGGCCAGGACGGCTCCGACCTGGCGGGTGATGGAGGCGCGGCCGAGGAAGATGCCGACGACGTCGGTGCGGCGGCGGATCTTCTTGTTCAGGCGTTCGTTGGGGTTGTTCGACCAGATGTGGCGCCAGATCGCCTTGGGGAAGCTGGTGAAAGCGAGCGGTCAGCGCGGTCGGCGTCCAGGTGTCAGTGCACGTCGGGCAGCCTGTGGGCGACCAGGTCAAGGAACTTGTCGACGTCGGAGGTGACCAAGCCGCCCCCGGAAACCGTCGGCGTTGACGCCGGTCGCGATCAGCACGACCGCGTTGATCTCCCGCCCGGCCTCGCGGCGCCGGTTGACCCGCTCCGGCCGGCCCTGCCCCACTCGGCCCCGCAGACCGCGTCCGCCTGCACGGACAGCAGCGAGTCGATCACCGTGCCCAGCAGGTCACGCATCAGATCCGCCGGAAGCGTCCTCCAACGCCTGGCCCAACACGGCACCCGAGAATGTGAGATGCAGTCATCGTGATGTCTGTTCCAAGAGTGTGCTTGAAGGGTTCGCTCGAAGGATCACGTGGTGACCGCACCATCGCCCAACGGCGACGACCCAGCCACCCGCACCACACCACGATCCGGGACCCAACTCGGATGCTCCGCCACACATCCAGTTCTAATCGGTCCCAAAGGCACCGCGTCAAGGAAGTCGAACACGGCCCATGACGAGAGGGACGGACCGCGAACCTGTCCGCCCCTCTCGATGTCACGTGAACGCCGTCAGTCAGGCATTGCCGCGCCGCAGGAGTCCCGGATCTTCGGGCGCCATCAAGTCGATGATGCGGTTGAGGTCGTCCACCGAAGCGAACTCCATCGTCAGCCGGCCCTTCGTCTTGCCAAGGTCGACCCGAACGCGAGTCTCGAACCGGTCCGACAACCGAGCCGCCAAACCGTCGAGTGCCTCGGAACGTTGGCCTGCTCGAGGCTGGCGGGGCGCCTTCTTCGGTTCGAGCCCCCCGAGCGCGACGATCTCTTCGGTTGCTCGGACGGAAAGCCCTTCCGCGACGATCCGCTGAGCCAAACGTTCGATCTCCGCGCCGTCCGAAAGCCCCAGCAAAGCCCGTGCGTGCCCAGCCGAGAGTACGCCGGACGCCACCCGTCGCTGGACCAAAGGCGGCAGCCGGAGGAGACGCAGCGTGTTCGAAATCTGAGGCCGGCTCCTTGCGATCCGGGTCGCAAGTTGGTCGTGGGTGCAGCCGAAGTCATCCAGCAACTGCCGGTATGCGGCCGCCTCCTCAAGCGGGTTCAGTGCGCTGCGGTGCAAGTTCTCCAGGAGCGCGTCACGAAGCAGGTCACCGTCGCCCGTCTCGCGAATGATCGCTGGGATCGTCGCCAAGCCCGCAGCCTGTGAGGCCCGCCACCGGCGCTCGCCCATGACCAGTTCGAAGCGGCCCGACGCGTCAGCGACGCGTCGTACGACGACCGGCTGCAGAACGCCGATCTCGCGGATAGAGGCGACCAGTTCTTCAAGTTCGCCATCGTCGAATACCGTTCGCGGCTGTCGTGGATTCGGCTGGATCGAAGAAACGGGCACCTCGGCGAACTCGGCGCCCGGAACCGGCACCAGATCCGGGACGGGATCGCCGCGGTGTTCTTGCTTCGGCTTGGCCTTGACCGCCGGTCCGGCGTCGTCAACTGCCTTCGAACCAGGCACGTCCGCCTTTGCGACCCGCTTGGTCGCCGAGCCGATGTCGGCAGCGAGCTTGCGACTCTTGTTGACATCGTCGCTCGTCGCTCGTTCCTCACGCTTTGGGGGCAGGGTGGCCACCGCGGCCGCGGGCTGCTCACCCTCGGCACCCGTAGCGTCCGCCGGGGCGGACGGGAAGAACACGTCAACAGGGCGCTTGCCCTCCGGCCCGGTCGGGATCAGTGCACCCAGTCCTCGGCCCAGGCCACGTCGCTTCTCGCTCATTGAACTCCCTCCTCGACCGCAACGGCGTCGGCGTCATCGCCCTGCTGGTCCAATCCGTTGCCCTGCGAGCCGTCGGTTGTCGCACCGTTCCGCCCGCCGTATGCGCCGCTGACCATCCGCTCGGAAAGCTCACGCGCCGCCTCGAGGTATGCCAAAGCTCCCGTCGAACCTGGGTCATACGTGAGTACCGTCTGGCCGTGACTCGGAGCTTCCGAGACGCGGACAGACCGAGGAACGGTCGTCCGAAGCGTCTGCTCGGAGAAGTGTTCGCGCACCTCCGCGGCAACCTGCTGAGCCAGGTTCGTGCGGCCGTCGTACATCGTGAGCAGGATCGCCGAGACATGCAGGCTCGGATTCAGGTGAGCCTTGATCAGTTCGATCGTCTTCAGGAGCTGGCTCAGTCCCTCGAGCGCGTAGTACTCGCACTGAATCGGGATCAGCACCTCGCGGCCGGTGACGAAGGCGTTGACGGTCAACAGACCAAGACTCGGCGGACAGTCCACGAACACGTAGTCGATCTGATCCAGCCCGGCTTCAGCCCGCTGTCGGAGGAAGTCGTCCAGTGCGCGGCGGAGCCGTGTTTCACGTGAAACCAACGAGACGAGTTCGATCTCGGCGCCCGAAAGGTCGATGGTCGCGGGAACGCACCACAACGTCGGAATATCCGGGCACTGCTGGATCGCCGTCGCCAAGGGCGCCTCTTCGACGAGCACTTCATAGACCGACGGAGTCCCCGCCCGATGCTCGACGCCGAGTGCCGTCGAAGCATTGCCCTGCGGATCGTTATCGATCACGAGGACGTTGAGCCCTGACTGCGCGAGGCTGGCGGCGAGGTTCACCGTGGTCGTCGTCTTGCCGACACCGCCCTTTTGGTTCGCCACGGTGATAACCCGGGTGGTCGCCGGTCGCGCAAACTTCTGTCCCGTGAGCTCGATCCGACGACGTGCGTCGATGGCAAGCTGGGCGGCGAGCGGCGTCGTCTCATCCGCTTCCGGAAGGGCCGCGACCAATGCAGCACGCTCGCTCGTCGAGTGCCCTGGCCCCGGCACAGCGCGCTGGGGCTTTGCCGCGGCTTTCGCAGCAGTGGCCTTTGCCGCCCGCCGCGCCTCGGAGCGCGCCCGAGCTGCAACAGCTGTCGCCGCCCGCTCCGCCGCCAACCGCTCGGCCTCGGCCGCTGCATCTGCAATCGCCGTTGCCCGGGACGGGTCTGTACTGGCGAGCATCGCCTCGACCGCGAGATCCGCATCCGGTCCGTGTCGGAGCGCCGGCGGCGTTCCGTTGTCCTGGTCGACCGTCGAGACGTCAACCGCGGCAGGCGGCGTCTCCCCCGTTTCCACGGTCGCGGTGCGCGCGGCCTGCTCCGCGCGCGCCCAGTCCGAACTCACTGTCACACTCTTCTCCCTTGCCGATGAATCTCGATGGCCGCGCCCGAGCCGTAATACGTCCATGGCTCGCCCCCACATGCGCCCTCTTTCGCGCCTCATTGCGCTCGCCGCGCAATTCGCACGATCTTCGTTGTGCCGACGCCCTCGAGCGTCGTCGCATCGAAGATTTCGGGGGTGATCCCCCGCGCCTTGCGTATCGCTCCAGCCGCCCGATCGGCCTCCTTGGCGACATCGCGGCCCTTGAGGGCCACCATCGCGCCTCCCGGCTTCACCAGCGGCAGGCAGATGCGCACCAACTTGTCGAGCGGCGCAACCGCGCGCGACGTTACCGCATCGCACACGATCGTGCCGGAACACTCTTCCGCCCGTCCACGAATGACGTCCACGTTATCCAGTCCGATCTCGCCTGTCGCATACGCGAGCCAGGCGCACCGCCGCTCCATCGGTTCGATGAGCAACAGCCGCGCCCTCGGTCGCATCGCCGCGACGACGATTCCGGGCAGCCCCGCTCCGGAACCGACATCCGCGATAGTCCCCTCGACCGGCAGGTAGGGCACAACCGCTGCCGAGTTCAGCAAGTGCCGCACCCACAGTCGCGGCACTTCACGGGGCCCGATCAGGCCCCGCAACTCACCTTCGTCTCTCAGCAGGTCGTGGAATCGCCGAACCTGTCCGTACGCAGGACCGAAGTAACCCTCCAGATCGGCGGCGTTCACGACGCCGTCATCCAGGTCCGCGTCACTCACCGACATGTTCGGGCTCCCTCTCCGTCGAGGCCATCGTTTCACGTGAAACATCCCTCGTTGTGCAACCCGCCGTGTCTCCCCACAATCGGTCGACGGCACGCGTGTCCTGGATTGCCCGACGGCCATGCTCCGCCAAGGCTGGATCGTCGAAACCGAACACGGTACTGCGGTGACGCAACGGGCAAGGCGGCGGCCGCCAACCGAGCGACGACGGCGACGGTGAGCGCGGCGGCGGCGAGAGTGACGGCGAGAGCGACGGCGACGGTTCTCAGGAAAATGACTCCGCGCCACCCCAGTGCGTCAACACCGCCGGCCTCAATCCGGACAGCACGCGTGCCGAACCGGAACTCAAGCAGCCGAGGTCGCAGACGTGCGTTTCCGCTCACCCTGCACGGGAGACCGACGTGCCACGGGCCTGCCCCCTCGCACCTCGGCGAGTGGGCAGGCCCGTCCGGAACAGCGCCTACCAGAACAGCGAATGCCGTGATACCACCTGCCGGCCCGATTCAACCGCAACCGGCACCATCGGCTCAGGCCGGATAAATGATGACGTGCCGATCGGGGTCGGCGCCCTCGGAATCGCTGCGCAGGCCGGCTGCGGCAACGGTGTCGTGAACCACCTTGCGCTCGAAGGCGTTCATCGGTTCGAGCGAGACCTTCTTGTCGTCGGCTTGGACCGTGGCGATCGCATCCTGCGCGAGCTGGATCAACTCGGCCTTGCGCCGGGCCCGGAAACCCGCGACGTCGAGCATCAGCCGGCTGCGGTCACCGGTGCGGGCCTGCACGGCCAACCGGGTCAGCTCTTGCAGCGCGTCCAGCACCGCACCGTCGCGCCCGACAAGCCGCCGCAGCGAACGGTCGTCGTCGGCCACGATCTCCACGGCCGCGCGACCGTTCTCAACATCGATGTCGATGTCGCCGTCAAGGTCCGCGATGTCGAGTAGTTCCTCGAGGTAGTCGGCCGCAATCTCGCCTTCCTCCTCCAGCCGTTTGAGTTCCGCCTTCGCTGAACGAACGCGCTCGTCGGTCGACGCTCCCGTCGTCGGCCGCTGGGTGGACGTCATCGCAACTCCTCGATCAGCCGGCGTCTGCACCGGCACCCGGTGGGACTACTTCTTCTTCGGCTTGCGCGCTGCGCCGGTGGGCCGTGGCGTCGACCCATCGCGCGTCACCGGTGCGGTGCGGGGGCCGCCGGCTTTCTTCGCTCCCGGCACCGGACCCCCCGCCTTGGTCGCCGGCCCGGCCGAGACGGACTTGCCCGACGCCGCGGCCTCCCGACCGTCCGCGGTCGCCTTCGCGCTCCCTGAGCTCTTGGCGCCCGCCGCCTTCTCCGTCGCCCGCGCCGCGCTCGCTCCCGCGGCCGCCGACCCACTCGGGGCCGCGGCTCCGCTCCCGGCCTTCCCGGACGCAGCGGCCGAACGACCTTTCCCCGCGGAACCGCCGCCACCCTTCGCACCGGCGGCCGCCGACCCACCGGCGGACGTCGATCCACCGGCAGAAGTCGACCCACCGGCGGACGTCGATCCACCGGCGGCCGAGCCCGCCGGCCGGGGCCGACTCTTCTGTCGATCCTTTCGCACGGGCTGCTGCCGCTGTCCGCCGGCCGCGGGCAGCGCCGGGCTGTCCTCGATAACGTCCGTACCCGCTTCCCCGCCACGCTTCCTGGCTTTGCGCTCCCGCAACAGCCGCTCGGCTTCCGAGCCGGGCGCCGGCATTCGACGGATGGTGTAGAACTGCTGCCCCATCGACCACAGGTTCGTCGTCGTCCAGTAGACGAGCACCCCGACCGGGAAGTTGACCCCCGACACCGCAAAGATGAACGGGAACAGGTAGAGCATCATCTTCTGGGTCTGCGCCATCGGCCCTTCCAAGGCCGCCTTGGGCATGTTCTTCATAGTGAGCTGGCGCTGCGTGAAGAACGTCGTGGCGCACATCGCGAGGATCATCAGACCGATCACGATCTTCGTCTGGATGTCGTCGGTCTTCAAGAAGATGTCCGACAACCGGGCGCCGAACACGGTCGAGTTCTCGACGTCGCTCGCGATCGAGCGCGTCATCGGACCGATCGGATCCTGCTCCCCCGCCGCGATGCTGCTCAGCGAGTTGAGCACCCGGAACAGCGCGAAGAACACCGGCGACTGCAGCAGGACCGGCATGCAGGACGCAAACGGGTTCGTGTTGTGCTTCCGGTACAGGTCCATCGTCTCGCGGCTCATCGCCTCGCGGGACGCCGGGTCCGTCTTGCCCTTGTACTTCTTCTGGATCGCCTGCATCTCCGGTTGCAGCATCTGCATGCCCCGGGAGGCCTTGATCTGCTTCACGAACAGCGGAATCATCAGGACCCGGATCAGGATGGTCAGGCCCACGATGGAGAACACCCAGGCCGGCCCGGCGCCGTCGCGCATGCCCAGGAAGGTGAAGGCCTCGTGGCAGTAATACATGATCCATGACACGACCCACTCAATGGGGTACAGGATCTTGAACAGACTCATGTGGTCAAAGCTCCTCGGCGGGATCGAAACGCGGGCGGGCGGCGGGTCGGATCAGTGCGGATGCCGCACCGGCGGGACGTCGTCGACGCCACCGAGGCTCCAGGGGTTGCATCGCAGCAGCCGCCAAAGCGCCAGACCGGTGCCCTTGAGCGCACCGTGCCTACGCACCGCCGTCAGCGCGTATGCCGAGCACGACGGGTAGTACTTGCAGGTTGGACCGTACATCGGGGAGATCACGGCCTGGTATCCGCGCAGCAGCCCGATCAGAATCACCGCGGGGAGCCGGTGCAGGAACGATCCGACGCGGCCGATCGCGGTCACGAGGACCGGGCGTGGACGTCTCTCGCCCGGGCGAACGACGACGGCGCTCATGCTCGCCCCTCAACAGGGCGTCGGCCGGCGCGCCGTCGCTCGGCACGAAGAAGACCGGATTGGACGTCGTCGCGCAACGTCGCGTACGTACAGTCGGCCGCGGGCGGCAGCGCCCGCACGACGACGCGAGCTCCCCTCGGGAGTTCGCCCAGCCGGCCGGCGGCTGCGGCGCGCAGCCGCCGCTTGACCCGGTTCCGGTGCACAGCGTTCCCTACGGCTTTCGACACGACAAAACCGACCTTGGGCCGATCATCACCTGATTCATCCGCCAACAGATGAATCACCAAATTCGGCCCGCCGGCACGCGCGCCGCCTCGCACCGTCCGCTCGAAATCGGCGGAACGGGTCAAGCGATGCGCCGCCGGAAGCACGCTCAGGCGGACAGTTCGGTTCGGCCCTTGCGGCGACGTGCGGCCAGGATCGCCCGGCCGGCACGCGTCCGCATGCGCAGGCGGAAGCCGTGCGTCTTCGCGCGACGACGGTTGTTGGGCTGGAAGGTCCGCTTGCTCACGAGCAACTCCAAGAACAGGACATACACCGCCGATGCTCTCGGTCGATGCAGTAGCGAACCGGCGACGTGCGCCGGCGACTGGGGCCGGGGTAACCGTGCGTGGGCGCGCGGAAAGCACCTGATCGGCTGTCCGACGTTACGCCGCGCCCTACCCCGCGGTCAAACCGACCGCCCAGCCTACTGCGTGATCGGCATCGCCGCTGGTGTCGCCCACAGGTTGTGGAAAACTATGTGGACGACGCAAAACGTGGCACGATCACAGCACGACCGGCGGAGACGATTCGTCCCGGCTGATCACCGGACCCGCCACCCAGCCTCGTGAGGAACCACAGTGCCGAACTCGGATGAGAACGTCGCCGACGTCTGGGCACAAACCTTGAGCGTGCTCGAGGAGAGCCCGGAGATCACCGCCCGCCAGATGGCCTTCATTCGGCTCGCCAAGCCCTTGGCGATTCTGGACGGCACCGTGTTCATCGCCGTCCCGCACGAGCAAACCCGGACCTACCTCGAGTCGCGGGTGCGGGACGAACTCGTCACGGCGATTTCCTCGTGCCTCGGCCGGGAGGTCCGGTTCGGTATCACCGTCGATCCCCAACTCAGCCTGGAGCCCGTGGCGGACCCCGCCTCCAGGCCGGCCGTCGACCGGCGGCTCCCACCCGACGCCGACGTCGATTCGATTCTGCCGAGTCGCCTCGCACCGGTCATCGCGCCCGAGCCGACCCGATTGAATCCGAAGTACATCTTCGAGACCTTCGTCATCGGCCCGTCCAACCGCTTCGCCCACGCGGCGGCCGTCGCCGTGGCCGAGGCGCCGGCGAAGGCCTACAACCCACTGTTCATCTACGGCGGTTCGGGCCTGGGCAAGACCCACATCCTCCACGCGATCGGGCACTACGCCCACAACCTCTACCCGCACGTCCGGGTGCGCTACGTGAACTCCGAGGAGTTCACGAACGATTTCATCAACTCGATCGGCGAGGGCAAGGCCGGCGCGTTCCAGCGGCGGTACCGCGACGTCGACGTCCTACTCATCGACGACATCCAGTTCCTGCAGGGCAAGGAACAGACGATGGAGGAGTTCTTCCACACCTTCAACGCCCTGCACAACGCCAACAAGCAGGTCGTCATCACCTCGGACGTACCGCCCAAGCAGCTCAACGGCTTCGAGGACCGGCTGCGGTCGCGGTTCGAATGGGGTCTCATCACCGACGTCCAGCCGCCGGACCTCGAAACCCGCATCGCCATCCTGCGCAAGAAGGCCGCGTCGGAGCGACTCGCGGCGCCGGATGACGTGCTCAGCTACATCGGCTCGCGGATCGCGACGAACATCCGCGAACTGGAGGGCGCGCTGATCCGCGTCACGGCATTCGCCAATCTCAACCGGCAGGAGGTCGACCTGCCGTTGGCCGAGATCGTCCTGAAGGATCTGATCACGGACGAGGACGCGATCGAGATCACCCCGGCCGAGATCATCGCCCAGACCGCGTCCTACTTCGGGCTCACGATCGAGGACCTGTGCGGGAGTTCGCGCTCGCGCGTCCTCGTCACGGCCCGGCAGATCGCAATGTATCTCTGCCGCGAGCTGACCGACCTGTCGCTGCCGAAGATCGGTCAGCAGTTCGGCGGGCGCGACCACACCACGGTCATGCATGCGAATCGAAAGATATCGGAGCAAATGGCCGAACGTCGCTCGACCTACAACCAGGTCACCGAGCTGACCAGCCGGATCAAGCAGCACCAGCGGCCCTGAGCACAGCTGCGCGCGTGCCCCGGCTGAGCGCCGGCGGGAGCCTTGCAGGACTGCGCAACCGGGCGGCGACCGAGAGCGCCGCCCCACCGACCCGATCCGGCCAATCCCCCACGTCCGCCATCTGTGGATGACTTCGACATGCGTACAACGAACAGTTCACAGCTGTGAACAACTCTGTGGATAACTGTGGATGGACGCCCCCTGGCTGTGCATCACACCCCACCGTTCGGGGGGCCCGATGTGGACAGGCCCGCACAATCCACAACAAGCTTCGCGGGCCCACAGCGCCATCCACATCGTTCGCACAGCCGACACGCCGCGCTGACCTGCACCGATAGCGGCTTTCCACGGAATTCACAGGTCCTACGATGACGACGACTCATGGATCTACGGCAAGCGAGCTGACACCGTCGAAGCGCCCCGGGGTGCGAAGCCGCGCGGCCTACGTCCGCCTGTGCCGCGGCCGTCGGCTCGCGTAGGGTTCATCCACGGGACTCATTCACACGTCCCGACCGGTGGGATCACCGGGATCGGTGCCCCCGCGCGCGCCCGGCGCGTGCGTGTGAAGATCGAATTCCCGAGGAGAGGGTGTGGGATGAAGTTCCGGGTTGAGCGGGATGTTCTGGCCGACGCGGTGACCTGGACCGCACGGACGTTGCCGACCCGGCCGCCGGCCCCGGTCCTGGCGGGCGTTCGAATCGAAGCCGATTCCGCCGGCACGATCGGTCTGGCCAGCTTCGACTACGAGGTGTCGGCCCGCGCCCGGATCGCCGCCGAGGTGAGCGAGCCGGGCACGGTTCTGGTCTCCGGCCGGCTCCTCGCCGAAATCTCGCGGGCGTTCCCGGCCAAGCCCGTCGATGTCGCCGTCGAGGGCAGCCGCGTCGTCGTCACCTGCGGGGCGAGCCGATTCACCCTGCTGACGATGCCGGTCGAGGAGTATCCGGCCCTGCCGATCATGCCCGACCTGTCGGGCACGATCGCCGGTGAGGAATTGGCCAACGCCGTCGCGCAGGTCACCGTCGCGGCGAGCCGCGACGACACCCTGCCCCTCCTGACCAGCGTCCGGGTCGAAATCGAGGGCGAAAAGATCACGCTCCTCGCGACCGATCGGTACCGCCTTGCCCTGCGCGAGCTGACCTGGACCCCCGCCTCGCCCGGCTTCGCCGCCATCGCCCTGGTGCGGGCGCGCACGTTGACCGACGTGGCCAAGTCGCTCGGCGGCTCCGGCACGGTCAACATCGGCCTGCTGACCGGATCCGGGCTCGAGCTGATCGGCTTCGAGGCGGCAGGCCGGCACACCACCTCCCAACTGGTCGACGGCGACTATCCGGCCGTGCGCCGCCTCTTCCCCGACGAGACGCCGATCCACGCCGTCGTGGCCACCCAGTCCCTGATCGATGCGGCTCGGCGGGTCGCACTCGTCGCCGAGCGCAACACCCCGATCCGGTTGTCGTTCTCCGACGGACAGGTCGTGCTGGACGCCGGGCAGGGCGACGACGCGCAGGCGTCGGAGGCGCTCGAGGCCCTGCTGGTCGGCGAGGACATTTCCGTCGCCTTCAACCCGCATTTCCTCCTCGACGGGCTCGGCGCGCTGGGCACCGACTTCGTCCGGATGAGCTTCACCCACCCGAACAAGCCGGTCGAGTTCACCGGTCAGGACTCGCTCGACGGCGAGGACTCCTCGGATTACCGCTACCTGCTGGTGCCGATTCGGTTCGCCGGGTAGGCGCCCGTCGGCGAGAGACCTCGGAGGCAGTCATGGGCACGCACATCGGTCTGGTCGGCCTGGGCAAGATGGGCGACAACATGCGCGCTCGGCTGCGCAAGGGCGGCGTCGAGGTGACCGGTTTCGACCCGAGACCGGAGGTGTCCGACGTCGCGTCGTTGGCCGACCTCGTCGCCGCGCTGCCCACCGATCGGCCCCGCATCGTGTGGGTCATGGTCCCGGCCGGCGCCGCCACGCTGGGGGTCGTCCGGGAACTCGGCGCGACGCTGCGGACGGGCGACATTGTGATCGAGGGCGGCAACACCCACTACGAGGACGACCGGGCGCGGGCCAGGGAACTCGCGGAAAAGGGCATTGGGTATCTCGACTGTGGGGTGTCGGGCGGGATCTGGGGGCTTGCGCTGGGTTACGGCCTGATGGTCGGCGGCGACGAGGCCCAGGTCGCGACGGCGATGCCCGTTTTCGATGCGTTGCGCTCGCCGGGACCGCGCGAGGAGGGTTTTGTGCACGCCGGTCCCGTCGGTGCCGGCCATTTCGCGAAGATGGTGCACAACGGCATCGAATACGGCCTGATGCAGGCCTACGCCGAGGGTTATGAACTCCTCGCCGCCAAAGGCGAACTCGTCACCGACGTCCGCGGCGTCCTGCGCGCCTGGCAGCGGGGGACCGTGGTGCGGTCCTGGCTGCTGGACCTCTTCGTCGAGGCACTCGACGAGGACCCGAACCTGGCCGACATCGACGACTGGGTCGAGGACACCGGCGAGGGCCGGTGGACGGTCGACGAGGCGATCGACAATGCCGTTCCGCTGCCGGTGATCTCCGCGGCGCTGTTCGCCCGGTTTGCCTCCCGGCAGGAGGAGTCCCCCGCGATGAAGGCCGTCGCCGCGCTGCGCCGGCAATTCGGCGGTCACGCGGTGCGGCCGGCCGGCGCGATGCCGGCCCCGCCCGCCTGACGGCCGGGACCGCGCGCCGTCCCATGCACTTCTCGCACCTGGCCCTGACCGATTTCCGCTCCTACGAATCCGTCGACGTCGAACTCGAGCCCGGCGTGAATGCGCTCGTCGGGCCGAACGGGCAGGGCAAGACGAACCTTGTCGAGGCGCTGGGGTACGTCGCAACGCTCGGCAGCCACCGGGTTACCTCCGACGCCGCGCTGGTGCGAGCGGGGGCACCCCGCGCCGTGGTCCGCGCCCGGGTGATTCGAGGCGACCGGGCGCAGACCATCGACCTCGAGATCACCCCGGGTAGCGCCAATCGAGCCCGGCTGAACCGCTCCCCCGTCAAGCCGCGCGAGGTGCTCGGCATCGCCCGGACCGTGCTGTTCGCACCCGAGGATCTGGCGCTCGTCAAAGGCGACCCGGAAGGCCGACGCCGGTTCCTGGACGATCTTGCGGTACTCGCCCTGCCCCGGGTCGCCGCGGTCCTCGGCGACTACGATCGCGTGCTGCGCCAACGCGGTGCGCTGCTGAAATCAGCCGGTGCGGTGCTGCGGGCCGCGGGGTCCCGACGTGGCTCACCCGACCCCGATCGGGATGCAACCTCGCCGTTGGCGACGCTGGACGTGTGGGATGAGCGGCTCGTCGCGCTGGGAGCGCGGATTATCGTGCTGCGGCGGCGGCTCACCGCTGCGCTCGCCCCTTACGTCATGGAGGCGTATGCGCAGGTCAGCGCCAGTTCCGGAGCGGCGCTGATCGCGTACCGATCGACCGTCGATGAGGCCGGGCCGGCCGCCGGCTCGGCGGCTGACGACGCCCCGGCCGCCGTCGACTCCGCGGAGGAGGCCGTCGGGGCGGGCCTGCGCCGTGCTCTCGCCGCCGTCCGGACCAAGGAGATCGAGCGCGGCGTCACCCTCGTCGGCCCCCACCGCGACGACCTCGTCCTCACGCTCGGTGACCTGCCGGCGAAGGGGTACGCAAGTCACGGCGAGTCGTGGTCATTCGCCCTCGCCCTACGGCTCGCCGCGTACCGATTGCTCTCCGAAGGCCCGCCGCCGGGCGTGCAACTGCCGTGGGTATCGGATTGGGGTCCCGGGGGCGAGCCCGTTCTGGTGCTCGACGACGTCTTCGCGGAACTCGACACCGGCCGTCGGGACCGACTCGCGGACCTCGTCGCCCGCGCGGGGCAAGTGGTGATTACGGCCGCGGTCCCCCAGGACGTGCCGGAGCGACTGTCGGGTGCGCTGTTCGAGGTTGGCGACGGGAAGGTGCGTCGTGTCCGCTGACTCCCCCAGTACTCCCGAGGCGGGTGCACGGCACGCCGAAGCTTTCCGTCCGGGCGACGCCGACGACGTCGGTCCGGTGAACCGCGGCCCCGCCGGTGCCCGGCCGGTCGGGGACGGCCCCGCCGGCCACGGCCCGGATGATGCCGGTCCCTCCGTCACCCGACCCAGCGGGACGCCTGTCGGTGAGGTTGTGGACCTAACGCCGCCCGCCCAGGTCGCCCGCGCCGCGCTGAATCGGGCCAAGGCAGCAGCCCGAGCCCGGGGTCTGCGCCCCGGGCAGCCGGCGCGGCGCCCGTCGAGCGGCTCTCCCCCGCCGTCGGGCGCCGGCCCCGGCGCGCGGGATCCGCAGCTCATCGGCGACGTCGCCGGGCGGCTCCTGGCCGACCGGGGATGGACGGCCGAGGTTTCCGTCGGCGGCGTCATGGGTCGGTGGACCGAGATAGTCGGCGACCAGATTGCCGAGCACTGCACTCCGGAGGCGTTCGAGGGCAACTCCCTCGTCGTCCGGGCCGATTCGACCGCCTGGGCCACCCAACTGCGGATCCTCGCGCCGCGGCTACTCGACCGGATCGGTCAGGAAATCGGCCGCGGCGTCGTGGAATCACTCACCGTCCTCGGCCCGACGGGTCCCAGCTTCCGGCGCGGCCGGCGCGCCGTGCGCGGCCGCGGTGAGCGAGACACCTGGGGATAACCCGACGGCAATCAACAGGCACTATGCGAATGGCTATCGAATCCCGCTGGGTCGAACGGTGGGCGGATCGATTGACGCCGGTCTACTTCTTGGTGGTCGTGGTACCGACGAATATCGAGGATTGGATTCGACACCCGCTCGATGGAACCTTCCACCGGGCGGCGGGTTATTGGCGGCGGGTCCAGCCGAATGAACTGGGCTCGAGCATCGTCCTGGATCGCACGGAGCGATTGAGTGTTGATACTATGGATATCTGGCATGCGGACCTCCTGGCCGCTTTCGCCGGACCGGAGGGTGCGAGAAAATGACGACCACGAGGATCAGCAAGAATCTTCAGTCATATTTGAGCCGATCGAGGTGGGTGGCCGACGCCCCCGGGTCCGCAGGTGCACTCTGGCGCCGTTCGGTCGATGGCCGCGAACAGGTCCTGGCAGTACCCCGCACGGCGGTCGCGGACGGTCCGGACTGGGAAGGCGTCATCGGGGCGCTCGCGAGGTACGAGGGCGTGGCGGAAACCGCGCTTCGACACCGCGTCAGCTACTTCGGGACTGACGTCGTTCGGTTCCGAGCGGTGGGCGAGTCGGTCGAGGGCGGTTCGATTCCGTTGGGGGCCGGTGTGCACCTTGCCGAGACGGCGCGTCGAACGCTACGGGCGTGTGCGACGACGGCCCGAGGTCCGCGCGCGCGAATCCGGGGCAATTTCAGCAGGGACGGCGATCGAGTGGTGGATGCCGCGATTCTGGGACCGAGCGAGCCCGGCTCGTATGTGTTGCCGGTATTTCTCGTGCTCTCCGAGGTGGCTGCGGGCGAATCCGAGCCGGACCCCGGGTTGCTCGGGAAAGAACTGATGGCGGTCCGACCGGAACCACCGGAGCGGCGCGTGACTCGGACCCTCGCGGAGGCGATGGCCGCCATCCTCCACCACGTCGTTGAACCAGGCTGCGCACCGACTCCCGGAATTGTGGCGCCGTTGGCTGCCTCGGGGGCGAGCCGAGAATTGGTGTCGGCCATTGCAGAGACGATCAATCTACCGGTGGTGGAGGAATTCGAGGTTTCCTTCGATTGGGCTGCGAGTCATTCGGCGCCCGGTCGGGTCCCGACGTCGGCCTGCGTGCCGGCTACTGCAGCGGCCCGCTTGACTCAGGCGGCGCAGATCCTCGGCGCCGAACCGCGAAAAATGGCCGAGACCGTGACGGGACCGATTGTCGAGATCAGGCATGTGCCGGGGGAGTCTTTCGGCGAGATCGCCGTGCAGACAATTCGACGCGGCCGCGCGGCGGAGGTGCGCGCCCGGATCCGAGCCGGAGAGATCACCGCGAGTCACGAGTGGATGGAGGCGAGTCGGACCGTTCTGGTCGAAGGAACCATTTGCCGCGAGCCGGGCCGCCCGTTGCGGATCATCGAACCGCGTCGTGTGCAGCCGCTCGATGAGGCGTTCCTGGGGCCGGCCGATCCGGGCGCGATGTGAGGCTTGTGCCGAGGCGGCCGGATGCGCCGGCCGGCCCAGGTGAAGGTCCGTGGCAGATGCAGCAAGGTTGTCCCCAGGAAGCGTGATCATCAGCGGCTTTCAAGGCGCGGCGGGTAGAATGGGGAGCTAGTACCCGGGCATCGTGGCGTCCGCTCGGCGGCCTCGGCGGTTCCCTGAACCCGGCCCTCGCCGCAGTCGCGCCAGCACGGACCGGGCCATGCGAGCTGCGGCGTGCCCGCCCCGGAACCTCACGGCACGCTGCGCGTGATGACGAGGAGTCCTTCGGCACGTGGCAGAACAGACTGAGACTGCGACCGTGAGTGCGCCGACGAATGTGCCGGCGCCCAATGGGGGTTATGACGCAAGCGCCATCACCGTTCTGGAGGGTCTCGAGGCCGTCCGCAAGCGCCCGGGCATGTACATCGGTTCGACCGGCGAACGAGGCCTGCACCACCTGGTCTACGAGATCGTCGACAACTCCGTGGACGAGGCCCTGGCCGGTCATGCCTCGGCGATCACCGTCACGCTCATGGCCGACGGCGGGGTGCGGGTGGTCGACGACGGCCGCGGCATCCCCGTGGAGACGCACCCCACCGAGGGCAAACCGACCGTCGAGGTGGTGATGACGATCCTGCACGCCGGCGGGAAGTTCGGCGGCGGCGGATACGCGGTCTCCGGTGGTTTGCACGGCGTCGGCATGTCGGTGGTGAACGCGCTGTCCACCTCCATGATCACCGAGGTCAAGCGGGACGGGTACATCTGGCGGCAAGAATTCGCCGACGGCGGCAAGCCCGTCACCAGCCTGGTGCGTGGTGCGGAGACAGACGAGACGGGCACGATCCAGACGTTCTGGGCTGATCCGAGCATTTTCGAAACCACCGAGTACGACTTCGAGACGTTGCGCGCTCGGTTCCAGCAGATGGCTTTTCTGAACAAGGGCCTGCGCATCACGCTTCGCGACGAGCGGCCGGAGCACATCGACACCGGCGACGAGGTCACCGGCGCCCCGCCCGCCGAGGATGAGAACGGGAACGGTAGCGAATCGTCGTCGGCCAAGCCCCGCAAGGTCTCCTACAAGTACGATGGCGGATTGGTCGACTACGTCACCCACCTCAACGGGGCCAAAAAGGTTGATCGTATTCATCCGGACGTCATCGACTTCGAGTTCGAGGACACCGACCGTCGCATCTGGGTCGAGATCGCGATGCAGTGGACCAGCGCCTATTCCGAGTCCGTCCACACCTACGCGAACACGATCTCCACCACCGAGGGCGGGACGCACGAGGAAGGCTTCCGAGCCGCCCTGACGGGCCTGGTCAACCGGTATGCCCGGGACAAGTCGATCCTCAAGGACAAGGATGACAATCTGACCGGCGACGACATCCGCGAGGGTCTGACCGCCGTCGTCTCGGTGAAACTCGGCGAGCCCCAGTTCGAGGGCCAGACGAAGACCAAACTCGGGAACACCGAGGTGAAGACGTTCGTCCAGCGGGTCGTCAACGAACGTCTCGGCGACTGGCTGGACTCCCACCCCACCGAGGCCCGCGACGTGATCCGCAAGGCGATCCAGGCGTCCCAGGCGCGGATCGCGGCCCGCAAGGCGCGCGAGGCGACGCGGCGCAAGGGCCTGCTCGAGTCGGGCGGGATGCCCGGCAAGCTCAAGGATTGCCAGTCGAACCACCCCGACGAGTGCGAGATCTTCATCGTCGAGGGGGATTCGGCCGGCGGCTCGGCCGTCCGCGGCCGCAACCCGCACAACCAGGCGATTCTTCCGTTGCGGGGCAAGATCCTCAATGTCGAGCGGGCCCGCCTGGACAAGGCCCTCGGCAACAACGAGGTGCAGGCTCTGATCACGGCGTTCGGCACCGGGATCGGTGAGGACTTCGACCTCGCCAAGCTGCGGTACCACAAGATCGTTCTGATGGCCGACGCCGACGTCGACGGCCAGCACATCTGCACGCTGCTACTGACCTTGCTGTTCCGCTACATGCGGCCGCTGATCGAGCAGGGCCACGTTTTCCTCGCCCAGCCGCCGCTCTACCGGTTGAAGTGGTCCAACGCTCCGCACGATTACGTGTACTCCGACCGGGAGCGCGACGCCTTTCTCGCCGATGGCCAGGCCAACGGCAAGCGGCTGCCGAAGGAGAACGGTATCCAGCGGTACAAGGGTCTCGGCGAGATGGACTACTCCGAGTTGTGGGACACCACGATGGACCCGGATCACCGCACCCTGCTCCAGGTGACCCTCGACGACGCCGCCGCCGCGGACGAGATCTTCACGATCCTCATGGGGGAGGACGTCGAATCGCGGCGAAGCTTCATCCAGCGTAATGCGAAGGATGTGCGATTCCTTGACATCTGAGTTCACCGCGGCGTCGGGCCCGACCGGTCCATGGCGCGCGGATCACACGCCGAAGCGGCGATCGACGAACGAAGGTAAAGCGTGACGGACCAGACTCCCGGGCGCGGCCCGGACCCGGACGGGGACCTCGGCACGGAGGGCGTGATCGCACAGCCAGGGCGCATTCAACCGGTCGACCTGCAGTTGGAAATGCAGCGGTCGTATCTCGACTACGCGATGAGCGTGATCGTCGGCCGCGCGCTGCCGGATGTTCGCGACGGTCTCAAGCCGGTCCACCGGCGCGTGCTGTACGCGATGTACGACGGCGGATATCGGCCCGATCGCGCCTTCTCCAAGTGCAGCCGGGTGGTCGGCGACGTGATGGGGAAATTCCACCCGCACGGCGATTCGGCCATCTATGACGCGCTGGTTCGGCTGGTCCAGGACTGGTCCATGCGGTACCCGCTGGTGGCGGGCCAGGGGAACTTCGGTTCGCCCGGCAACGACCCGGCCGCGGCCCCTCGGTACACCGAATGCCGGATGGCGCCGCTGGCGATGGAAATGGTCCGGGACATCGACAAGGACACCGTCGATTTCCAGGACAATTACGACGGCCGTACCCAGGAACCCACCGTCCTGCCCGCCCGGTTCCCCAACTTGCTGGTCAACGGTTCGGCCGGGATCGCCGTCGGGATGGCCACCAACATTCCGCCGCACAACCTGCGGGAGGTGGCCGAGGGCGTGCAGTGGCACCTCGACCACCCGGACGCGAGCCGGGAGGACCTCCTCGAGGCCCTCCTGGAGCGGATCAAGGGCCCGGACTTTCCCACGGGCGCCGCCATCGTGGGGCACCGGGGGATCGAGGACGCCTACCGGACAGGTCGCGGCTCGATCACCATGCGAGCCGTCGTCGAGGTCGAGGAGATCCAGGGGCGAACCTGCCTGGTCGTCACCGAACTGCCCTACCAGGTCAACCCCGACAACCTGGCCCAGAAGATCGCCGACCTGATCAAGGACGGCCGGGTCAGCGGTATCGCCGACATTCGCGACGAGACCTCGGGCCGGACCGGGCAACGCCTGGTGATTGTGCTCAAGCGCGACGCCGTCGCGAAGGTTGTCCTGAACAATCTGTACAAGCACACCCAACTGCAGGACACCTTCGGCGCGAACATGCTCGCCCTGGTCGACGGCGTGCCCCGCACCCTGAGCTTGGACGCCTTCGTTCGGCACTGGACAGCCCACCAACTCGATGTGGTGCGGCGGCGAACCCAGTATCTGCTGAACGAGGCCGAGAAGCAGATCCACATCCTGCGCGGGTATCTCAAGGCCCTGAATGCGTTGGACGAGGTCATCGCCCTGATCCGGCGTTCGCCGGACGTCGAGGTCGCCCGGGCCGGGCTGATCGAGCTGCTCGACATCGACGAGGTTCAGGCAAACGCCATCCTCAACCTTCAACTGCGTCGTCTGGCGGCGTTGGAACGCCAGCGGATCACCGACGAGCACAATGAACTCGAGCGCAAAATCGTCGATTACCGGGACATCCTCGACAAGCCCGAGCGGCAACGCCTGATTGTCGGCACCGAACTCACCGAACTCGTCGAGCGCTACGGCGACGAACGCCGAACCACGATCCTGCCCGGCGTCGGCGAGGTCTCGCTCGAGGACCTGATCGCCGAGGAGGAGATGGTCGTCACCATCACCCGCGGCGGCTACGCCAAGCGGACCCGGAGCGACAATTACCGCCAACAGCGCCGCGGCGGCAAAGGGGTGCGCGGCGCCCAACTGCGCACCGACGACATCGTCGACCATTTCTTCGTCACCACGACGCACCATTGGTTGCTGTTCTTCACCAACCTCGGGCGGGTCTACCGGGCCAAGGCCTACGAGTTGCCCGAGGGCGGCCGGGACGCGAAGGGCCAGCACGTGGCCAATCTGCTGGCCTTCCAGCCGGGGGAGTCGATTGCGCAGATCCTCGACATTCGCGATTACGACGCAGCCGAGTACCTCGTGCTCGCCACCCGGCGTGGGCTGGTGAAGAAGACCCGCCTGGCCGAGTACAACTCCCCGCGCACCGGCGGTCTGATTGCCATCAACCTGCGAGAGGGGCCGGACGGCGCTTCGGACGAGGTGGTCGCCGCCCTACTGGTCGATTCGGACGACGACCTCCTGCTCGTCTCCCGAAAGGGTCTGTCGATCCGCTTCCCGGCCGATGACGAGACCTTGCGACCGATGGGCCGGGCGACCTCGGGCGTCACGGGAATGCGGTTCCGGGCCCAGGATGAATTGCTGTCCGCCGACGTCGTCGTGCCGGGGTCGGACGTCTTCGTCGTGACCGAGGGCGGGTTCGCGAAGCGGACCCGGATCGAGGAGTACCGCGTGCAGGGCAGGGGCGGTCTTGGCATCAAGGTGGCAAATCTCGTGGAGGCTCGTGGAGATCTCGTAGGAGCTTTGATCACACAGGCCGACGACGAGGTCCTGGTGATCATGGAACGTGGCAAGATCGTGCGGTCCGCGGTCGCGGAAGTGAACCTCACAGGGCGCAATACGCAGGGTGTGACGTTCGCGAAACCCGACCGGGACGATCGGATCATCGCTATCGCACGTAACGTCGAGCGCAGACTCGGCGAGGATCGGGATACCGTTGATGCGGACAGCACGGCCGCAGCCGCGTCCGGGGCCGGAAATGGCGCCCCGGTACAGGTGGCGGACCAAGCACGGGAGGGTGACGGCCCGACCGTCGGAACCGACGAGGAAGCCAGATGAGCAGCGACCAGACTGTTCCCCCGGCGTTCGCGCCGCAGGCGCCGTCGCACTCCGGCAGCATGCCGCCCCCACCACCGCCGGCGACCGGTGCTCCGGAAACCGACAGTCCAGCCGAGGAGCCCATGGAACCCGTCGACGGAATGGAACGCGCGTCCGGCGAGAGCAAGGTCGCGGTGGCCAGGTCCAGCGCCGTGCGTCGGGCCGCCGCCGCCCTCGCCACGGCTCGGGCCGCCGCCCGGAAGGTGACCGAGCCGACCGCTACGGCCGCCACGACGGATAACGCCGCGCCGACGCCGGCCCACGGCCGGACCGACGGGGGTCCTCCCGCCGGGTCAGTCGGTCCAGCCGGGTCAGTCGGTCCGGCCGGTTCGGTTGGCGCGGCCGGTTCCGCCGGCATGGGCGTCTCAGCTGCGGTCCAGGCGTCGGCGGCTACCCCCGGTGTGCCGCCCAAGCCCGGCGACGACGCCTTCCGGCTTGCCCCATCGGCGGCGGGCGCCCCGCCGCCGGCCCAGGCGCCGCCGGTCCGACGCACCCCCCGGCTGCCGCAACTGCGGAAGCCGAAGCCCGAGCCCGACGTGCCCAACGGCACCGGTTCACCCGACCAATCCTCGACCGCGTGGGCGGCCACGGCGGTAAGGGACGCTGTCGGCGGCTTGACCGGGACCGCCGACATCACTCCACCGAACGAGGAGTCCGCCACGTCCGCGAACTCCACCGCCGGTGGGCTGGGCTCCACGTCCTCCGGTGCGGGGCCGACGTTTGATGCGCCCGCCGGCACGATCGCGCCGCCCACGGCCCCGACGGAGCCGCAACCCGCTCTGCGGCCCGAGCCCGCCACCGAACAACTGCCTCGAACCGAGCCGTCGTACGCGCCCGAACCCGCGCCGGCCGGACCGATCGGCGCGCCGCGCCGAATCCGGCTGGTCGTGTCCCGGGTCAGCCCCTGGTCGGTGATGAAGCTCGGCTTCCTGGTCTCATTCGCGCTGGCCATCATGACGGTCGTCGCGGCGTTCGTGGTCTGGTTGGCGCTGGACAACATGATGGTGTTCGACAAGGTGAATGACTTTGTCGTGCAGGCCCTCGGCGAAGAGGGCAGCTTCGACATCCTGCAGTTCGTGGAGCTCTCACGGGTGCTGTCGATTGCCGCCCTCGTGGCGATCATCAACGTCGTCGTGATCACCGCGTTGTCCGCAATCATGGCGGTGCTCTACAACATCACCGCCGCGCTTGTGGGTGGTGTGCACGTCACCTTGACCGACGACTGACCTTGCCGGCGGATGCCCGCTGACCGGCGAGGACATGATCTGTCCGGATGTCGGTTTTCAGTTTGGGCCACCGGCCCGGCATGGGGTAGTCTCAAGCGCCGCCTCCCACTGGGAGACGTCGCAGCGGGCCTGTAGCTCAGGCGGTTAGAGCGCTTCCCTGATAAGGAAGAGGTCGGAGGTTCAAGTCCTCCCAGGCCCACGCAGGTCGCAGGCCCTTCCCGCCGATGTGGGAGGGGCCTGCGGCGTTCTCGGCTGCGCCGGTGACCGCCGATTGCGTCCGAACGTAATCCCCACAGCAGGGGTGATAGCCTGCATCGTGCAGTGCCCCGCCCTGGGAAAGACCTTCGAAGACTGACCATCCGAGGGCGCGCTGCGAAGCCCATCGCCGTCCCACGCTGGGGGAACGTATGAAGAAGCTAATCGTCCTGCTGCTCGCTGCGGGTGCCGGATACCTTGTGTGGCGCAAGTACAACGAGGACAACACCGATCGTGACCTCTGGGCGGAAGTCACCGACGCCTTCGAGTGAAACGCCGGCCGCCGGCGCCCGCCCGGACGGGATCTAGTGGCGGCCAGTCGGGGCCATGGCGCAATTGGTAGCGCACCTGCTTTGCAAGCAGGGGGTTACGGGTTCGAGTCCCGTTGGCTCCACCACGCTTGACCTGCGCTGATGGTTCGCGGTACACCCCGATGAGGTCCGATGACGGCACCGTGGGTGACGAACTGGGCGACAAGGTCAACGCCCCTCAGGTGCTCGCGGTATCCGCGGCCAGGGGAGACACCCCGCCGAAGACCGCATCCATGACGCGCGCCCCGGACTGAAGCACCGGCCGAAGCTCGTGACGATAGACCAGCTCGGTTACGGCCGTCCCGGCGTGTCCGACCAACCGGGAAATTTCCTCGATCGGCACACCGCGCTCCGAGAGGAGCGACACGAAGGAGTGCCGAAGCTCCAGAACGCACCACTCCTGTGGGTCGATGCCCGGAACCAATGACAGAGCGTCGCGGAACATCCGAAGCACGTTGTGCCGCTCCTGGAGCGTGCCCACCACCGAGGGGAACACCAAGTTGCTCTCTCGCCACCCGCTCCCGGCGGCGCCCCGGATCTCCGCCTGTCGCTCCCAATGCCGGACGAGGACCGCCACGGCCTGCTCAGGTAGGGCAAGGGTTCGCCGTGACCGGCGGGTCTTCGTGTCGCCGCCAACTCTCACCGAGCGCCACACCTCAATGTGCGCAGGAAGCCCCGCGCTCGGCTCAAGGTGAACCCGGTCCCACGTCAGCGCCCGCGCCTCCTCCGGGCGAACCCCGGTCAGCAACGAGACGACGATATAGGCGTGCATATGGTGCTCAGCCGTCAGCGCGAGAATGTCGGCCGCCTGCGTGAATGTCAGCGCCTTGGACGGACGCCCACCCCTTCCTTTCGGGACCGGGCAGAGCAACACCACATTCTGGGCGGCGTCGCCATTTCTGATGGCACGGTCAATCGAGCGTTTGAGAACAGACCGGACTTGCCTCAGCGTGGATGTTGACAGCGTTCGAGCCAACCCGAGCAACCATCGATCCACTTCATCCGCCCGCAGGTCTTTCAATCGACGCCGGCCCAGGTACGGTTTGATGTGAAGTCGGTAGTTGTCGATATTCCCGCACACCGTGCGCTCACCGACACCGGCCCGCCCGAGGTCAATCCACGATTCCACAGCCTGAGCAACCGTGACGCGATCCCAGCCGACGGCCAAGCCGGCCTCGTACTCCTTGACCCGATCGCGAAGCGCTCGGAGCGCCGCCGATTCGGTGGTTCCGGTTCCCTTCCGCACGATGCGCTTGCCCCGGCCGTCGTAACCGACAGTCTTGGTCGCAACGAACCGGCCGCGCGACTCATCCCAGTAGACGCCACCCTCCCCCCGAGCCCGTCGAGGTCGGTCCACGCCTGTGCTCACGCGGCGACCTCCAATGCGGTGGAAATGTACTCATCCAATGCGACGAGCGGGACCAAGCGCCGAGAGCCCAGCTTGATCGAACGCAGCCGACCGGATCGGATCAACTCGTAAACCATGTCGCGCGAAATCCGCAGCGCCTCGGCTGCCTCCTCGACGCGGTACGCAACAGGTATCACCTGCACCGGCAATACCTGGACCAGCGTCGGTTCCTTCGCTCCCATCATTTGCCCTTTCAGCTTCGCAGTTATGCATCTTCGGCACGTCGCTCGGCGGCGCGTTCTCGGGCGTATTCGCGTGCGCGGGCGGCGGCTGCAAGGGCTAGTTCGGTGTCGCCGTCGGTTTCCCAGCCGCACCCCCGGAAGCTCCAGCTACCGACGACGAGGGTTGTTTCGTCGTCGTCGGCCAGGAGGCGAGCCTCAAGGTCACGTGTGTCCATCGGCACCCCGGTCCGGGCAGCTTCGGCAGCCATGGCCTGGAACCTTTGCCGGGCGCGCCGCAATTTGCCCAGCGTCACCGAGAATCGGCGGGACTTGGTGGAGAAATGACCGCGGAACCCGAGCATCCGCACCCACTTGCCGAGCAGCCGATACGGGGAGTCCTTGCATTGCCTGCACACGCACCCGCCGTCGTCGGCGTCCTGGTCCTCCTCGGGCGAGCGACCCTCAGGGCGGCACGCTGTTGCGGCACGGTCAGCGAGGTAACGGACCTCGCGGCCGAGGCGGGCCAGGTGCGGGCGCGGGGCGGCCGGATCGACGCCGGTCGATTTGGTCGAGTACTTCGCGAGGTACCCGGCGACCTGCTCCGCGCCCAGGTCTTCCGCGTCGGCCATGGAACCGGTGCGCACGACCCGCACATCCAGCTGCGCACCGAACGCCAACACCCGGGGTACGTCCTCGCGGTCCACGGGCGGGGCAACAACGGTGGCCGAGCGCACCGCGGCGCCGACCACCGCGGCGAAGACATCTCCGCTGACCGGCGCGGACGAGCCCGGCCCGTCCGGGCCGTCGAGACGGACCAGCGCGTGAAAGTGGACCAGGCCCCGGGCCTGGAACTCGGCCACTTTCGCGAACTGAACCGCCGCGACATCCCGCAACCTCGACTCGCGCACCCCGAGCCCGGCGGCCAGGTGCCGGCGCACGGCGATCGTGGCCCGGCGCCACAGTTCCGGGGCGTGCCACTGCCACACCACCGCGGCCGACCAGTCGTAGCACTCCGAGCAGATCGGCGCCCCGACCACCGGGTCGGTGTCGGTGTGCTTGGCCATGCACCAGGTCGGACGCCCGTGGGCACACCGGGTCGCTTTCGAGCGCGGCCGACACCGCCCACCCGAGCGGGTGCCGTGCACGTGCCCGAAGCTCGGCGCGGTCAACGTCACGAACAGCAGCGGGTTCCTCGCCACCGACCCGGGCACGGTCTTACCGCCCTGGACTCCCGAGCGGATCATCTCGAAGGTGTCCCGCGCGTACACCCGCGAGCATGCCGGGCAGGCATCGGCCCTACGGTTCCCACACGGGCGGTACAACACCCCAAGCGGGGCATCGGCCGAGGAGAACTCGCCGAGAACCTCACCCGTGGCCCCATCCACGGCCGTCGAGGACCCGACCAGGCGCACCGGCCGCGAGCAGAACCCGACCCGGGTACCAGCAGCCGCGAAGGCGCCCAACGACCCGTCGTGCGCCCTGACCGTCACGTCCGACCACGCCGACGCGGACAGGCCGCCCAGGTCCGGGCCGAGCCCACCGAGCCCGGGGGAGGCACCGGCCAGCACGGCACCCACGTAATCCGCGAGGGTCGGCACGCTCACGCCGCTGCCCTCCTCATCTCGGTCGCCAACTCCTCGGTCGCTCGGTCCCGTCCGGCCCAGAACCCCCCGGTCACGGCCTCGGCCTCGGCGTAGGTGTCGCATTGGGTCAGGACTGGGCAGGCGGCGCAGGTGTCGGCCATGAGGTCGACCAGGACCGGCGGCACGAGCCATGTATCGGTGGTCCACGGGTACCCGGTCGCGGTGGTCGCGCACGATCCCCGGGCCGCCCAGGGTCCGGGGATCGTGCACACGCGCGCGGGGCCGGTCACCGGGCACCACCCAGGCGTGCCCGCTCGGCAGCCTCCGCCGCCAAACGCTGCGCCTCGGCCCAGGCGTGGGCGGCGGCCTGCTCGGCCTCGTACCGGGCACGAGCGGCAGCATCAGCCGCGATCCGCACCGCATCCTCACTCATGCGCTCATCGCTCCTTTCACCACAGGGGGACATCGGTCCAGGGCGCCGTGCCCCGGTCCCCGCCCGATGCCCCGTCGCCGGGCTCGGGCTCGTGCTCCACACCCCACGCCCGCATCACCGCGAGGTACGAGGCGTGATCCGGGTAGCCCAGCATCCGGGCCACCAGCTCCTCAGTCGCCTGCTCGTCAGGGCACGTCATGGCGTCACAGCCACTCGGGGTGATAGGTGCCATCGGCGTCATGGGTGGCGGCGTGCATCTCGGCATAGGAGTCGTACCCCGCGCCCATGGCCGAGACCTCGCGGCGCATCTCGCGGTCGTCAGCGAAGCCGTACGCCTGGGCTAGCCCGTCGTCGTACTCCTGTGGGTCCCACCCGTCCGCGATAGCACGTTCACGGCGGGCATTCGGGTTGTTGTAGGCCCACCACTCCCGGTCACGACGAAGGCGGTCCGGCGCGCCCGCCGCCCACGCCGCCGCCTCTGCCTTCGCTCGGCGCCTGAGCTCCCGCTCCGCCCGGCTCATGCCCCGACCCCCTGCGCGGTGATGCACGAGCGGCGGACCCGGCCCGACCAGGCGACCCGGACCAGACCCGGGGCGACCTGCTGGCCTGCGCCCAGACGCGGCGCACGCTGCCGGATGATCGATCGACGGAAAGTGATCATGTTCATTGCCTCCTGCGTGTTGGACTTCGTTGGGTTGGGTGCGGCCGGTCAGGCCGCGTCAGCCTCGCCGCGCTCAACGGCGCGGTTACGGCGGGTGCGCTGCCGGGGAGCCCGCACAGGCTCGGTGACGTCGTCGGGCTCGGGCTCGGGCTCGGTCGTGGGTGCCTGGGCGGTGGCCCTCGGCCGGTAGATCACCGGGGCCGGGTAGAGCTGGGCGACGTGGCGGATCAGATCATCGGGCCACCACAGGGCGCGGACCCGAGCGACCTCCCGCCCGCCGTCGATCACGACATACCCCGTGCCCTGTGCTTCGGGGTCGATTTCGTGCGCCGGTGCCCTGGTGCCCATCCCGGCGCCCAGGACCATGCGGGTTTCCCCGTCGTCGGCCAGGCGCAGCGCCACCACCTGCGTAAACGAATCGCGCTGATCCAGCACGGACTTCCTGGCGTCCTGGATGAAGCCGATGACGCAAACCCCCAGCGCTCGGCCCTGGGTCAGGATCCGGGCCAGCATCGAAGAGGCCGCCTTGCGGACCTCCGGAGGACCGTAGGCCGTGAGCACAGCGAGTTCGTCGATGATCAGGACGTGCACCGGGTCCCCCGGGGTGGGTTCGTGCAGGCGGGAGCGGCCGACCATCACCGCGGCCCGGGCCTCCATCACCGCCAGCAGTCCCGCGAGCACGTCGAGTGCCTGATCGGGGGTCGAGGCCACCGCGGTGAACAAGCCGTCACCGAACGACAGCTCCAGCCCGGCCTTGAGGTCGATACCCCACAGGCTGACCAGCCCCGCATGGACGGCGGGCGCGTACCCGCAGGCCACGCCCCACAACACCGAGCCCTTGCCCGACCCCGAGCAGCCCACCACCAGAGTGTGACGACCCCGGATCCGCAGATCCCACGCCCGCCCGTCCGCGCACATCCCCGCCCGCACCCCATCCACCGCCACGCCCTGCGGCACCCCGGCAGGCAGCACCTCGGTCAGGGAGTCACGCATCGTCGCGGCGATGTCCACCACCCCCGGCCACGGGCTCGTGACCTGCACCGAGTACGCACACAGCGCGGAGGCGATCACCTCAGCCCCGGCCTGATACATCCGCAGCGACTGCCCGTACAACAGGCGCACCCGGATCGTCGTCGTCGGCCCGCTGGCCCACGCACACACCACCGGCGGGTCATCCCACCGCACCGCGGGAGCGCCCCAGCTCGTCAGCGGCGGCACCGTGCGTTTCTTCGACAGGCCGATACCCCGAGCCGCATCGATCCACGCCGCCCGAGCCCACGCATCCACCCGCCGCGCATCCCGACGCCCCCGACGACCAGCCACCCGCTCCCCCCGACGCCCCGCACGCACCGCCCGACGCTCCACCCGACCCGGCCGCACCCGTTCCGACGACCGCCGCGCGGGCACCGTCGCCTCACTCACCGGACCCACCCCCGGCAAACGCACCGAACATCCGCACCTCGATGCCGGCGACGGACCCCTTCCAGGTCGAGTACGCGGGACATCCCACCCCCACGTCGGCGGGTCGATCCTGACCGTGGTCCAACCCCAGCGCCGCCGCCACCGGCCAGGGATCCGCGCTCTTATCCACGTGAAGCCACACGTGCGCCGGAGCCGGGCCCAAGCTCAACTCCGTGACGACCTCGGGATCCACCCGATCCATCACGCCATCCACCACCCGACGGAGCCGCTCCCACTCCCACGCCCGCGACATCACGCCGCCGCCTGCTCAGACCGACCCGCACCCCGACCCGACGCCGCAGCCGGAGCCGACGCGATACCCGCAGCCGCCCACCGCGTCGACAAACCACCCGTGCGCCGGTCCACCCGCACATCCGCCGTCAGACCCTCGAACGCCACCGCCTGCCCGAACGGGACCGTAGGCGCCGACTCGCACGGGACCTCAACCCGAACAACCACCGTCGAGTCCCGACCGAACTCGGTCTGACTCACAAGCACCTCGACCGCGTACAAACCCCGGCCGTCATCCGTCGTGGCCTGCTCACCCGTACGAACACGCTTGCCCTCTGGGCCATCACCCCACGCCTCCACCGGCGCAACCACACCCGTCCCCAGCATCCGCTGACGCGAACCATCAACCTCAAACCTCGCCATGACAGCCTCCGTATTGCCCCCTAGACAGGTGAGCCAGCCGGCTCACACGGACTGTCATGGGGTCTAGACAGGAAACTACCAAGCGCTAAGCGGCTCTGTCAAGGGGGCAATACAGATCGTCTTGTCGAGGGGCCTAGACTCGGTGCATGGCTGATGAGGTAGCGCGCGTAGCGGCGATAGATGACCGCGCCGAGCGGCTGCGTGAGGCGACCAGGGGCGTGTCCGAGGCGCAACGGACCATGACCGAACTGTCGAGGCTCCGCCGAGCGCTAGTGCAGGAGCTGCACGACGAGGGTTGGACGTTCGCCGAGATTGCCGACGCGGCCGGACTCAGTCGGGGGCGTGTGCACCAGGTCCGACACCAGGGTCCCCGGCCTGAGGGGGCGTTCTTCGGCGCGGGACCGTTCCGCATCGTGACACCACTCAAGCGGGAGGACCAGTGGGCACGGCCCGTGGTCGCGGCCGAGGACGTCGCCGCATCGCAACGGCTGGGGGAACTCCTCCGCTCGCTGGGCTTCGAATATGAGTTCGAGCAAATGCCGCTTTCTGGGGAGCTTGACCTTAACCGAGACGGTTTGATCATTTTCTCAGGCCCGCGAACTTCCGACGCTATAGGGGCACTTCTCGAAGCCGATCAAGCTATTCGGTTCAAATACCTGAAATCCGGCTGGGCACTGCGCGATCTGACTACGTCCACGACCTACAAGTCGGGACATGACGAAAGCGAGCCTTTCGACATCGCCTACCTTGGGCGGCTTCCACGGCCGGACGGCAACGGCAACGTTATCATTCTCACCGGCATTCATCCGCCCGGCACACTTGGTCTGACCCAATTTCTTTGTGAGCACCTGACCGACCTTCACCGCGACTCTCGTAAAGGTCCAATGTCGGTGCTCCTGCGAGTAGACTACGACGCCGAAAGCCACGAGCCCACCGCAGTTCGCACGATCACTCCGGTACACCGGCATGGGAATTGACATGCGTGTCTCGATCGCAACCGATCCGGCGAGCCCCGAGCGGGCGAACGAGGACTTTGCGGCCGCATCGCACAACGTAGCCGTAGTCCTCGACGGCGCGGGCAATCCAGCCGCGTCTGACGAGGGATGCATCCACGGAGTGGCCTGGTACGCGCGGCACCTCGGGACTGCCCTCCTTCACGCCGCGACTGATGACACGGACCAGCCCCTTACCTCTGCTCTCCGAAAAGCCATTCTCGCTGTCGCAGCCCTTCATTCGAGCACGTGCAACCTGGAACATCCAGGCTCACCATCGGCAACTGTTATTGTAGCCCGCATCTTAAACGGAAGATTTGAATACCTCGTTCTGGCAGACTCGGTTCTTGTTCTTCAGAGCGAGAACGGAACGACGGTCGTTACCGATGATCGCGAGGCACGGATCGGTGCTCAATACCGTGCAGCGATGGACGCCGCGCCAAACGGCACCGGCGCCCACGCGCGGGAGCTACGTCGGTACATGACGGCGATGCGCGCGCACCGCAACCGCGCCGGCGGATTCTGGGTCGCGAGTGTAGACCCGGGCGCGGCAGACGAAGCTGTGTCCGGTTCGATCCCGCTGCATTCATTGCGATTCGCGCTGATCCTTTCGGACGGTGCCAGTCGCGCGGCCGATCGGTTCGGTATAGCCGCTTGGCCGGAATTAGTCGAGTTGGCCAATGCAAACGGCCCCGCCGCGATCATTGAGCAGGTTCGAACAGCAGAGGCGAGCGACCCTCACGGGGCACGGTGGCCGCGCGGAAAGGCTCGCGACGACGCGACTGCCGTTCTGCTCTCGTGTACCGCCGAACGCTCCTGACGGCTTGCCGAGCGCGGCCCTGTGAGAACTTTCCATACTGACTCAAGGGCGCGGCTGCCGCCGCGCCGGGCGCCTGGGGCATGGCCCCCGCGCTCCGGCTCGCTACGCATCGCCTGCGCGCACCCCCGCCCCTGGCGCCCGCTGCATCGACGCCACCCCATGGATCCGTCGCGGGACATCTCACCACGACCTTCACCCCGGCCGCCGAGCATCCGCCCGACTCCGGGCCGCATCAAGGGCGCTACGCGTCGCTACGCGATGCCTACGGCACCCTTGACCCGCCCCTCCGCCAGGCTCTTGTGCTCCGCTATCGGGGTGATGGTCAGAAATGGGCAGGGGCATGATGGCGGGCGGCTTGGGTGACCAACTGGGCGACTATCGCGCACGGTCCACAGCGACAGCGGGCGACGCCTTCCCGCCGACCATGCGGGGCCGGCTGCATCCGACTAGTCCAATTTGCCCTTTGCAAGCAGGGGGTTACGGGTTCGAGTCCCGTTGGCTCCACCACGTTCGACCGCAAAGGCCCGAGCAGGGCCCGATCCCCGGGCGGCTCGGGCCTTTTCGTGCTCAGGCCGGCCCGACGCGGGTGTACTTGAGGTTCAGGTATTCCTCGATGCCCTCGGCGCCGCCCTCGCGGCCCAGGCCGGACTGCTTGATCCCGCCGAAGGGACCGGCCGCACCGGTGACGAGGCCGGTGTTCAGGCCCATGGTGCCGACCTCGAGCCGTTCGATCATGCGCTGCCCGCGGGCGAAGTCCCGGGTGTACACATAGGCGGCGAGGCCGCCCTCGGTGGCGTTGGCGCGTTGCACGGCGTCGTCCTCGTCCGTGAAGCTGGAGAGGGCGACGACGGGTCCGAAAATAGCCTCCCGCTGGATCCGCGCTTCCGCCGGGACGTCGGTCAGCACGGTCGGCGGATAGAAGCTGCCCGGCAGGGCCGGGAGGTCGCCCCGATAGACGACGCGGGCGCCCCGATCCACCGCGTCCGCTACCAGGGCTTCGATCCGATCGACGGCGGCCGCGTTGATGAGGGCACCGATCTGGTGGCCCTTTTCGACACCCCGGCCGACATGCAGCGAGGCGGCGAGCCCGACGATGCGACGGGTGAACTCGCCCGCAATCCCCTCGTGCATCAGGAAACGGTTGGCCGCGGTCCCGGCTTGACCCGAGTTGCGGAACTTCGCGACCCGGGCGCCGAGGACGGCAGCGCTGAGGTCGGCGTCGTCGAAGACGATGAACGGTGCGTTGCCGCCCAACTCCATCGAGACGCGCAGGACGGTCTCGCCGGCCCGGGCGAGCAGGCCGCGTCCGACGGCGGTGGTGCCGGTGAAGGAGAGCTTGCGCAGGCGGGGGTCGGCGATGAGGTCGGCGGCGACGTCGGGCGCCCGCGTCGTGGTGATGGTGTTGACGACCCCGGCCGGGAGGCCGACCTCCGCCAGCGTCGCGGTGAGCGCGAGGGTGGACAGCGGCGCCTCCTTCGAGGGCTTGAGCACCACCGCACAGCCCGCGGCCAGCGCCGGGGCGAGCTTGCGGGCGGCCGTCGCGACCGGCGAATTCCAGAGCGTGATCAGGTAGGACGGCCCGACGGGGGAGCGGGAAATGAGGATATCCCCCTGCCCGTTGGGGGCGGCGCCGAACCGGCCGGTGACCCGTACGGCTTCCTCGCTGAACCACCGCAAGGCGTTCGCCGCCTGTTCGATCTCCATTTCGCTGTCGCCGATCGGCTTGCCCGATTCCAGGCTCACCAACCGGGCGAACCAGTCGCGGTTGGACCGGACGCGCTCGTGCGCTCGGAACAGCACCTCGGCGCGCTCCCGAGCCGGCATGCGCGCCCATCCGTGGCCGGCGGCCACCGCGGCGTCGAGGGCTCGGCGGGCATCCCCGGGGGCGGCGTCGGCAACCTGCGCGATCACCGAACCCGTCGCCGGATCGGTGACCGGGAAGGTGGCGCCGGATTCGGCGGGCTCCCAACTCCCGTCGATGAACAGCTCACGATGCGGGTAGTGGCCGTGGCGACCCGGGCGACTGTCCATCTCGGCCTCCTTGCCGATGACTTGCCGATGACTTGCCGAAAACTCGCTGATGAGACGAAACGTAGGACAAGCGTACGAGGCGCGCAAGGGCCGATGAAAGGGGCGCCCGCGAACGGCCCGCTCGGTCACGCCGTGTCCGGCGCCCCGGCGATCAGCGGGAACCCGGCTCGTCCCGCCGATTCGTCGTGTCGTCGTCCGCGATCGAGACACCGCGGTCGGCGGCCTCATCGGCCGCGACTGCGGCGGCCTCATCGGCCGCGACGGTCGTCGCCGCACCAGCCTCGTCGTCGACCAACTCGGACTCTTCGATTGTTCCCCTGGCCCGCCCGGAGGTGCTCCGGCCGGTGCTCCGGGAGCGGCCGGCGGCCTTCTTGGTTGCCTCCCGAACGGCGTCACCGGCGCCCTTGGCAGCGTCCTTGGCCGCCTCCGTCCGCTCCTTGGCGGCCCCCACGGCGGCGTCGGTGCGCTCCTTGGCCACCTCGCGAACCTCGGCGACCCGCTCGTTCAGTTCGTCGCGCGCGGCGGCGGCGCGTTCGGTGAGGTCGTCGCGGACCTCGGCGACCCGCCCGGCAACCCGGTCGCCGGCCTCCCGGCTGCGGGCGACGGCGACGCCGGCGGCCTCACCGACCGCCTCGGCGGCGTCGCCGACGGCGTGCCGGGCACCATCGGTGAATCCGTAGTCGTCGCCGTAGTCGTCCCCGGGTTCGGCCCACGGGTCGGTCTTCGGCCGGGTCTGGCGGTAGGCGAGGTAGCCCGCCGCACCGGCGGCGAGCGCGCCGAGGAAGAACCAGCGCCCACGGTGCCGGCGCCGCCCCGCGGCCTCTGCGGCGGCCTCCGCGGCGGCAGCGGCCTCGATGGCGGCGGCCTCGGCCGCCGGCGTGTGTGCGGCGGCGAACCGGCTCGCACGCTCGGCCGCCGACTTGGCGGCGGTCGCGCCCCGGTCGGCCACCACGACGGCGCTCTTGGCGGCGCGGTCGATCCCGCCGCGGGCCGCCTCGGCCGCGACGCCCGCCGCGGCCACCGTGGCCTCGGAGGCCGACTCGGCCGCCTTGGCGGCGGCCTCGGCCGCGTTCGCCGCGGCGACATTGAAGCTCGCGACGACGCGCGGCAGCAGGTCATCCACCAAGCGGTCGTGGGCGGTGTCGATCGCGGGCGCGGCAAGGCCCGCGGCCCGCTCGACCCGGGGGGCGGCGGCCTGGACGCCGTCGTGCCATGCCTTCTCTACCCGAGGCGCCAGCCACTCCCAGAATGCCTCCATCTTGGGAGTGCTCCACTGCCGGGCCTGGCCGGCGGCGCGCCCGGCTGCGAGCCGGGCATAGCTTGCCGCCTCCCGGGCCTGTTCGGCGAGGTGCTCCGCCGAGGCCTGGGCGCGGGAGCTTGCGTCGCCGAGCGCGGCGGCTGCCTCCGCCGCCTGCTCCTTGATCCGCTCCCGATCGAGGGCGTCCGACTCGAACCTGATTCGTGCCATGCGGTGCATCGGCTCTCCCCGGGGTCGTGGATGTTCCATCTGCCCCTAACTCTGCCATCGTCGCTTGTCACATGCCAGGTTCCACGCTTGGGCACGCGGACTCCGGGAGCGTGGAAGGATGGGCCACATGTTCGCAACCCTCCACACGTCGGCCGGCGACATCCGGCTCGAACTCCTGCCCGACCACGCCCCGAAGACCGTCGCGAACTTCGTCGGGTTGGCGCGAGGCACCAGCTCGTGGACGGATCCGCGCACGGGAGCGGAGCGCCACGACCCGTTCTACGACGGTTTGATCTTCCACCGCGTCATCGACGACTTCATGATCCAGGGCGGCTGCCCGCTGGGCACCGGCACCGGTGGACCCGGGTACACGTTCGACGACGAGATTCACCCCGAGCTGAGCTTCGACCGCCCGTACCTGCTTGCGATGGCGAACGCCGGCAAGCGCCGCAATCCGATCACCGGCGGCACGGAGGGCACCAACGGCTCGCAGTTCTTCATCTCGACCGCCGCCACGACGTGGTTGAACGGGAAGCACACAATCTTCGGCCGGGTGGCCGACGACCAGTCCCGCGCCGTCGTCGACGCGATCGGCACCACCCGGACCAGGCCGGGCGACCGCCCGGTCGAGGACATCGTCATCCAGTCCGTGACAATCGAGGACTGAGCCATCAGCCTGCCGCCGAATCTGCCGCCCGGGACCCCTCCGGAGCAGCCGTACGGATCGTCGCCCGCGCCGATCCCGGGTGCACCGATGGGGTCGGCGCCGACGTGTCCACGGCATCCGGACCGGATCTCCTACGTCCGGTGCCAGCGGTGCGGCCGGCCGGCCTGCCCGCAGTGTCAGCGGCCCGCCGCGGTCGGTGTTCAGTGTGTGGATTGCGTCCGCAGCGCGGCGGCCGCCAACCCCCGGGTTGCGCAGGCCGGCCGCACGGCAGGCCGACCGGTGGTGACGTTCACCATCATCGGGCTGTGTGCGGTCAGCTGGCTGCTGCAGTTGGTCACCGACGGTGAGTGGACGCGCCTGCTGGGGTTCGCCCCGGTGCTGGGGGATTCGGAACCGTATCGGTTCCTCACGACGGCGTTCCTGCACGCCACGAGCCCGTTGCACATTCTCTTCAACATGTATGCCCTGTGGATCACGGGCCCGTTCCTGGAGCAGATGCTCGGCCGTTGGCGGTTCGCCACGCTGTACCTACTCTCGGCGATCGGGGGGTCGGTCGGGTTCCTGGTCCTGTCCGGCGGTCCCATGGAGCGAGAGTTCTACACCCTGGCGGTCGGTGCGTCCGGTGCGGTGTTCGGCCTGTTCGGCGCGATCCTGCTGGTGATGCGCCGGTTGCAGCGCAACGCCACCCAGATCGTGGTGCTCATCGCGATCAACTTCGCCCTGGGCTTCGTGATTGCGAATATCGCGTGGCAGGCCCACCTTGGCGGCCTGATCACCGGCCTGGCCCTGGGCGGCGGATTTGCCTATGCGCCGGCGCAGCGCCGCACCCCGGTGAGCATCGCGGTTGCGGCTGCCGTCGCGATCGCGCTCGTGGCCGTGGCGGCCGGGTATTACGGGGCGATATAACCCGCTATACGGCGCCGCGCGCGGTGATCCGCGGCGCTCTCGCCCGACTGTCCACAGAGTTACCCACAGTTGTGGACGGAACTACACACCTGTGATTACACAGGATGCGGCTGACCTCAACCCGACCGGGCAGGCTACTTCCAGCGGGTGGTCAGCGTGAAGCCCGCGAGAATCATGGCGAACCCGATCGCCAAGTTCCACGCACCGATCGCGGGAATCGGCAGGCGGTTGGTGCCGCTCAGGTAGAACACGACAATCCAGACCAGCCCGAGCAGCATGAGCCCGAGCATCGTCGGGACAAGCCATTGCGGATTGCCCGATTGCGGCTTCGGCTCCTGCGGGGTCTGCGACTTCGCCGCCTTGCGGACCTGCTTCTTGCGGGACTTCGACTCGGGCACGGCGGCTGACTCCTGTCTGAGGTGGGGACCGCCGTCACCCGAACAGGCGACGAGCGGTAGGAAACGCCGCGCCCCGGTGAAGCTTTGGTGGCGGCATCTCATGCTCTCTCGTCATCTAGCGTAGTAGGCCTGAGAATGGGGGTGCACATGTCGGATGCGGCAGGACGGGAGGGCGCGCGCGTATGAGTCCGTCCGCGTCCCCGGTGGCACGGATCCGGGCCGTCCTGAGCGTCGGCGTCGTCCTCGCTCTGTCCGCCGTGATGTTCACGAGTTCGGCGCGGTTGGCCCGCGAGGAGGGCCGCAGCCCGCAGGACTTCCCCCAACTCGTCGCGCACCAACTTGACCACGTGGCGAGTTTGCAGGAGCAGGTCGGCGCCGTGTCTGCCGAGATCAAGGCGCTGAGCGGGACGGCGCTGCCCGGCAATGCCCCGACCGCCGACGCCCGCGGGGCGATGGCCGCCGGGACGGTCGCGGTCAGCGGACCGGGGCTCACCGTCACCTTGAACGACGCCCCACCGGACGAGCACTACCCCGACGGCGTCCACCCGGACGACTTGGTGGTTCACCAACAGGACATCGAGGCCGTGGTCAACGCCCTGTGGGCGGGCGGCGCCGAGGCCATGACGTTGCAGGGCGAGCGGGTCACCGCGACGTCGGCGTTTCGGTGCGCCGGCAACATCCTCCTCCTGCACGGCCGGGTCTTTTCGCCGCCCTACGCGGTGTCCGCCATCGGGGATCCCAAACGCCTGACGGCGGCGCTGAATCGATCGCCGCAGGTGACGCGCTACAAGGAGTGGGTCGACGCCGTGAACCTCGGTTGGGACGTCAAGAAGTCGAGCGATCTGCTGATCGGGCCGTATGAGGGACTGGTCCAACTGAAATACGCGCGCGCCGATGCGGAGGGTGACTGATGCCCTCCCACGCCCGGGCCCGCCGCGGCGGGGTGATCTCCGGCACGGTCGGCGTCGTCGGCGAGTTGTTGATCACCGTCGGCGTTCTGCTCGGCCTTTTCGTCGTCTGGCAACTGTGGTGGACGGACGTCGAGGCGGTTGCCGCGCACCGAGAGATCGTGTCCGAGCTGACCTTCGCGCCCGCGCCGGAGAAGGTGGCGACCGAACATCATGAGGAACCGCCGGTCGCCGAGCAGCCCCCATTCGGCGCGACCTTCGCGACCTTCTACGTGCCCCGGTGGGGCACCGGTTACGAGGAACCCATCACCCAGGGCGTGAACAAGAAGCAGATACTCGACCCCAAGGGCATCGGACATTACCCGGATACCCAGATGCCGGGCGAGCTGGGGAACTTCGCCATCGCCGGCCACCGGACGACCTTCGGCAAGCCCTTCGCGAGGGTCGACGAGCTGCAGGCGGGCGATCCGCTGGTGGTCCGCACGGCGGACACCTGGTACGTCTACCGGGTCACGTCCCATCAGATCGTGTACCCGCGCGAGTACGACGTCGTCTCACCCGTCCCCAACACCCCGTTCGGCGACCCGAATGTCAAACGGGACAACCGGTACATCACCCTGACCGCATGTCATCCCAGGTTCTCGGCCCGGCAGCGGTTCGTGGTGCACGGCACGCTCGCGTATTGGTCGCCCGTTTCCGAGGGCACGCCGAAGGAACTGGTCGATGCCGGGGTGAAGGTCACCGTGGGATCGTCGTCGACGGCGAACGGAGCTTCCTGATGTATGGCCTGCTGTGGCGACTGTTGCCCGGGCCCGCGTGGCTGCGGGTGGTTTTTCTGATCATCCTGGCCGCTGCGGTGGTCGCGGTCTGTTTCCTGTGGCTGTTCCCGTACATCTCCGACTACATGCCGTTCAACGACGGCACCCTGGAGAACAGCGGGGGTTGATCGGCTCGCCTCGGCGGGGGCCTCGGGGCAGGATGGCGCGGGTGAGCCGAATTCTCGTCGTCGACAACTACGACTCGTTCGTCTACACGATCGTCGGGTACCTCGGGCAGCTCGGGGCGCGCACTGTCGTGGTCCGCAACGATGTGCTCGCGGTGCCGACAGGCGCGTCGGGCTTCGCCGATGCCGCCGGCCGCTTCGACGGTGTGCTGGTCTCACCCGGTCCCGGGACGCCCGCTGAGGCGGGCGCGAGCGAGGACGTCATCCGGGCCTGCGCCCGATCCGCGACACCGATGCTGGGCGTGTGCCTGGGGCATCAGGCCCTGGCGGAGGTGTTCGGGGCGACGGTCACGCACGCGCCGGAGTTGATGCACGGCAAGACGAGCCTCATCGCCCACACCGGGACCGGGGTCTTCACCGGGTTACCGGCTCCGATGCTCGCCACCCGCTACCACTCGCTGGCGGTGGTGCCGCAGACGGTTCCCGCCGAGTTGGAGATCATCGCGTGGAGCATCGCCGCCGGTGAGGGCTCCCAGGGGCCGGATCGACGGATGGTCGCGGGCGCCGGCGCCGGCAGGCGCGCCGCCTGGGCCACTCCGACCGGCACCGTGGGCGGCGTCGTGATGGGGCTGGCGCACCGGGAGTTGCCGCTGTTCGGAGTTCAGTTCCACCCCGAGTCGGTGCTGACCACCGGCGGGCACCTGCTCCTGGCGAATTGGCTGGCGCTGTGCGGAGCGGCCGGCGCCGTCCCGCGGGCGGCCGGACTCGCCCCGCTGGTCCGCGCCGGCTAGGAGCGCCTCGGCGCCTCGGCGCCCGGTCAGCCGTCGCCGTCGCCGTCCCCTCCGCCCTCGGCCGGACCGTCCGAGATGACGATCGTGACCGTGGTGCCCTCGGGCACTTTCTGCCCCGCCTGTGGTTCGGTGCGGATGACCTGACCGGGCGGGACGGTGTCCGAATTCTCGTGCTTGATGGGCCCGGGGTTGAGCGCATTCCCATTGAGCGTTTCGATGGCGCCGTCCTGGGTCATATTGGCGACGTTCGGCACGGTCACGGTGGTCTCGACCACCGCCTTGGCAACCGTCAGTCGCACGGTCGAGCCCTGGGTGACGTCGCCCTCTCCGGGGCTCTGATCGAGGACCGTCCCGGGGGCCTCGGAGGACTCCCGCTCTTGCACACTGGACTTGAGGCCGAGGCTCTGCAGGACGCCCTCGGCCTCCGCCTTGGACTTGCCGACCAGGTTCGGCAAGCTGACTCGACCGGTCGCGATGTAGAGGTTCACCGTCGAGCCCTTGGCCACCGACTCCCCTTCGGGCGGGTCGGTCTTGGTGACCTGGCCCTTCTTCACGTTGGGTGAGTTGTCGTCAAGGGCGCTGCCCGCCACCAGACCCTTATCGGCGATGGCCTTGCGCGCCTCGTCCTGGGTCATGCCCGCGACGGGCGGCACCAGGACGGTCTGCGGGCCGGCCGCGAACGTGACCGTCACCTCGGTGCCCTTCGCCCGCTCGACGCCCCCCGCCGGGTCCTGGCCCAGGAAGGTGTTGGCCGGCTCCTGTGATTGCTGATCCAGCACCTTGCTGAAGACGAACCCGGCATCGGTGATGATTTTGTCGGCCTCGGCCGGGGTGACGTCGGCGGCCAGCTTGGGCACGGTCAGCAGATCGTTGGGTTCCTTCTCGCCATTCATCAGGAGGGTGCCCACAATCACCGCCAGGGCGACGACGGCGACGGCGATCAACGCCCACATCAGCCCCCGCCGGCTGGGCTTCTTCTCCTCCGGCAACTCGTCCGGACCCGTGACCGGCGTCGCGCCCGTCGTTTGCCACGGGGAGCCCGGCGGGTACTCCGACGGAACCTGCGCCTGGGTGGGCAGCATGACCTGGGTGGCCGACTCGGCCATCGGCAGGTTGACGACCGTGGCGGCCATCCCCGCCGCGGCGACGCCGACCATCGGCGCACTGACGGTGCCGCCCCGCAGCGCGCTGTCCAGGTCGGTGCGGAATTCGGCGGCACTGCCGTAGCGCGCGGTACGTTCCTTGGCGAGGGCCTTGAGCGTGATGCGGTCCAGCACTTCGGGGACGTCGGGGGCGAGGCTGCTGGGCGCCACCGGCATCTCGCGCACGTGCTGGTAGGCCACGGCGACGGGAGAGTCGCCGAGGAAGGGCGGCCGCCCGGTGAGCAATTCGAACAGCAGGCAGCCGGTCGAGTAGAGGTCGCTGCGCGCGTCAACGGTTTCTCCACGCGCCTGCTCGGGCGACAGGTACTGCGCGGTACCGACGACGGCCTGCGTCTGGGTCATCGTGGCGGCGGAGTCGGCGACCGCGCGCGCGATGCCGAAGTCCATCACCTTGACGGCGCCCGTCGGGGTGATCATCACGTTGGCGGGCTTGATGTCCCGGTGCACGATGCCCGCGTGGTGGGAGTATTCGAGCGCCGAAAGAACGCCCTCGGTGATCTCGATCGCCTCGTCGATGGGCACGGCCTGACCGCCGCGGAGGATGTCGCGGACGGTGTGCCCCTCCACGTATTCCATGACGATGAAGGGGACATGAACGGTATTGAGATCCGCATCCGGATAGGTGTCTTCGCCGGTGTCGTACACGGCGACGATCGCCGGGTGGTTGAGCGCTGCTGCCGCTTGCGCCTCGCGGCGGAAGCGCGCGAGAAACGACGGATCCCGGGCGAGGTCCGAGCGCAGGATCTTGATTGCCACGGTTCGCCCGAGGCGGGTGTCGTGCCCGATATGAACCTCGGCCATGCCGCCGCGGCCAATCAGATCGCCGACTTCATAGCGGCCCGCGAGTACGCGACGTCCCTTGTCCACCACTCATTCGTCCTTCAGTGTCGGGTGGCCGTGGACGCGTCCGACCACGGCACTGGCGCCATCATCCCACCCGGGGCGGCAGGATCCATCTTGGGAGGCAACGATGTCGTCACAATCGCTGAGTGGGGGCTGCGGCCGATTCCGTGCTGCATTGCGTCCGCCGATCCCATGCTGCGGCTGACGATCGTGACGATGAGAATCACGAGCAGCAGCGCCAGCAGGGCGAGTAAGGGCCACGGCAGCCCCAGCAGCGGCCGTTGCCGGCGTCGTCGGGCGGCGGTCGCCGCGCGCCGAGTGTGGTCGTCCGGGACTCTACGGGTGGTGTCCGCCGGCGCCGTCGAACCGCGGGTCCGGTCGCTCAGCGCCGGACTGTTCGCGGCCCGGCCGCCGGCAACCCGGCCGCCGCCCGACACCCGACCACCCGACCGCCCGCCGCTCGCGGGCGGCGCGCCGCGCCGACCGGTGAAGCTGCCCAATCGGCCCCACGCGGTGCCGAGCCCCGCGCCGGTGGACCGGCTCGGTTCGGCCCGGCGGGCCCGGGTCGGTTCGGCCCGCCGCGCCCGCGCCGGATCGGCCCGCCGGACCCGGACC
>JAVBMU010000010.1:0-25800 GCA_031552185.1 Cellulomonadaceae bacterium
ATATCCATAGCCCGTCCTCGCACCGGGCCGGGGGGGGGCCCCCGCGGGCCCCGGCCCCCGGGCACCCCCCCCCCCGGAGGACCCCCCCCCCGCGCGCCCCGGCCGGCCAGAGGGGGGGGGACACCCCCCCCCGGGGGCCGCCCGGGGGGGGCGGCCCCCCGCGGCGACGTGCCTCAGCCCCTTCGGATCACGCCGCGCTCGGCGAGCGCGGCAATTTCGTCGGGGCTGAACCCCGCCTCGGTGAGCACGGCGTCGGTGTCCTGGCCGAGTTCCGGCATCGGCCGCCAGACCTGCCCGGGGTTGCGGGCGAACTTCGGGAAGATCCCCACGCCCTTGACCGGGGTGCCGTCACCCCGTTCCCACTCGATGATCGCCTCGCGCTGGGCGACGTGTTCCTCGGCGAGGAACTGGTCGAACTCCAGCACCGCGCCCCCGGCGATGCCGTGTTCGGCGAAGTCGGCCTCAACGTCGGCCACCTTCCGGGTAGCCAGGTACTCGTCCAGCTTCTGCTCGATGAGCTGCGCCTTGGGGCTGTCCAGCCACAAGGCCGAGCAGTCCTCGGGGTAGTCCTCGGTGCCCCACAGCTCGCCCAGGCCGATGACCTCGAGCAGGTACTTGTTCTGCTTGACGCCGTAGCAGCACAGGCTGAGGAAGCCGTCCGCGCACTTGTACTCGCCGATCGCGCACAGGTTCTGGTGCCGCGCCCCCGGCCGCGGGTAAGTGATGCCCGCGTTCATGTAGTCGAGCATGTAGTACGAGCCGATCCGCAGGAGCGTCTCGTACATGGCGACGTCGATGCTCTCGCCGACGCCCGTCGCCTCCGCCTTGCGCAGTGCGGCCAGGGAGGCACCGACGACCATCAGCGAGTTGAAGTAGTCCCCCACGTAGGGGGCCGCCGCCATCGGCTGCTCCGGGGTCCCGTTCTGGGACAGGTAGCCGGAGTAGGCCTGGACCGTGATGTCGTACGCGGCCCGGTTGACCCGGGACTCGACGCCGTACTGGCCGAAGCCCGAGACGTGCGCGATGACGAGCTTGGGGTTGTGCGCCCAGAGCACCTCGTCGGTCAGCCCGCGCCGGGCGTACGTCGGACCCTTGCTCGACTCGATGAAGATGTCCGCGTCCGCGATCAACCGGAACAGGACCTCACGGCCCTCCTCGGAGAACGGGTTCATGCTGACGCTGCGCTGGTTGCGGCGCTCGGTCTCCTTCACGAACTGCGTGTCACGCATGGTGTCGCCGGCTCGGGTGTTCTCGATCCACACCACGTTGGCGCCCCACTCGGCCATGAGGGCCGCGGCGGACGGGGCGGCGATCTCGACGGCCGAGTAGACGACCTTCAGGCCCTCCAGAACGCCGAACGGCGGGACGGGCGATGGGTTGGTCATGGGATTGCCTCCGGTTCCTTCGGGCTGGTCAGCGGTAGTCCTTCAGCGCGGCCCGGCCGGCGGTGAGGATCATCATTTCGTCGGTGCCGCCGGAGATCCGCTCGACCCGAAGGTCACGCCAGATCCGGGCCACCCGGTGCCGTCCCGTGACGGCGATGCCGCCCAGGATCTGGACTGCGTCGTCAACCACCTCGAACGCGGTGTTGGTGCAGTAGAGCTTCGCCATCGAGCAGTCGCCGCGGCCGAGCTGTCCCGTGTCCGCCTTCCAGGCGATCTCGTAGAGCAGCGCGCGCATGGTGCGGAGCTTGACCTGCATCGCGCAGGCCTTCTCCTGGATGAGCTGGTAGCGGCCGATGGCCTGGCCGCCCTGCTCGCGCTGGTTCGCGTAGCGCATGGCGTCCTCGTAGGCGCAGTACGCCCAGCCGTAGTCGCAGGCGGCGATGAGGAAGCGCTCGAGCTCGAAGTCGTTGACCGTCTGCGTGAAGCCCTCGCCCTCCTTGCCGTAGAGGTCCGACTCGTCGAGTTCGACGTTGTCGAAGTAGACCTCGGCGCAGGAGTCCATCCGCAGGCCGAGCTTGTCCAACGGTTCGCGGGTGATGCCGGGCTTCGTCAGGTCGACGAACCACTGCGTGTAGACGTCCATGTTGTCGGCGTCGCGGGCCATCACCAGCAGGAAGGGAACCCCCATGCCCGACGTGATGAACGTCTTGTGGCCGTTGAGGTAGACCTTGCCGTCCCGGCGGGTGTAGGTGGTCGCCATGTTGGCGAAGCTCGACCCGGCGCCCGGCTCGGTCATCGCCGAGTTCCAGATCTGCCGGCCGGTGCCCAGCAGCGAGAGGACCTTCTCCTGCTGCTCCGGCGTGCCGGAGTGCAGCACGGAGCCGAGGGTCGGCAGTTGGTACAGGACGTAGGTCGGCCCGCCGAGCCGGCCGAGCTCCTCCCAGACCGCCGCGAGCGTGACCCAGCCCGCGCCGATCCCGCCGTTCTCCTCCGGCAGCATCATCGCGTCGATGCCGAGCCCGGCGAGCGCCTCGACCCAGCGCTGGGGGTACTCGTGCTGCTCGTCGCACTCGGCGAAGTACGGCTCCCAGTCCTGCTTGGTCATCAGTTCCTTGATGGCGTCGACCATCAGGTGTTGATCTTCGGACAAGCTGAAGTCCATGACGTGCCTTTCGCGTTCGTTCGAAGTGGGGTGGGTGGGGCGGGCTCAGCCGGTCGCGACGGCGTCGCGCAGGAAGGCCGCGCCCTCGGCCAGCGCCTCGGCGGCCTCGGGCAGCATCCGCGAGTGGTGCAGGAAGGCGTGCAGGACGCCGTCGAACACGCGGTGCCGGTACGGGATGCCGCGCTCGGCACAGATCGCCGCGAGCGCCCGCGAGTCATCCGCCAACGGGTCGAGCGCGCACTCGACGATGTAGCAGGCGGGGACGCCGGACAGGTCCGTGTCGAGCTGGTTGGCGTACCGGCCGGCCCGGTCCTCGGCGGCGGCGAAGTAGGAGTTCATGTAGTAGTCCAGATCTGCTCGGCGCAGACCGTCCCACTCGCCACCGAAGAACCGTTGCGAGGCCGAATCCTGCAGGCCGTAGAAGCCGTAGTAGAGCAGCAGCGCGCACAGGGCCGGCCCGCCGGTGTCGTGCAGGTACAGCGCCGTGCCGAGGCACAGGGCCGCCCCGCCGGAGTCGCCTGCGAGGGCGATCCGGCTGCGGTCGATCCCGATCTCGTCTGCGTTCGCGGCCACCGCCGCGACCACCGCCGCGCACTCGTGCAGGGCCTGCGGGTACTTGGCCTCCGGCGACAACGCGTAGTCCACCCCGACGACGACCACACCGGCCGCGTCCGCGAGCGAGCGCATGATCCGGTCGTGCGTGTCGAGGTTCCCCACCACGAACCCGCCGCCGTGGATGTAGACCAACGCCGCCGGCTTGGCCGCATCCGGCCCCCCGGCCGCGGCGTCGACCGCGGCCGGGTAGTGGATCCGAATCGGCACGTCCCGGCTCGGCCCCGGCACGACGTCGTCGGCGGTGCGGGCCATCACCGGGCCGCCCTCGTTCCAGAAGACGCGCTCGGCCGCGTAGTTGAGCCGCATCTGTTCGAAGCCGACGTCGGTGGCGTAGGCGTCGCCCGCCAGTTCGTTCTGCTTGGCCAGGACCGCCCGCATCTGCGGGGTGAGCCGGGCGAGAACGTCGAGTGCGCTCACGCGTTCACGCTCGCCGATTCGACACTCGTCGCCTCGAATTTCGCGTCGAGCTTGGCCCTGTTCGCGTTCACGTACAGGTACAGCACCGCGGCGGAGATGACGGCCGCGATCGCGAAGCCCGCGAGGATCCACATGATCTGCGGGTACGCCGTCTGCTCATGCCCGGCGGCGGCCGCCTTGTCGATAATCGAGCCGAGCCAGATGCCGGAGAACGTGTCGGGCGCGAACCCGATCACCGAGAGCACGCCGGTCGCGGCGCCGAACACCGCCAGCGGGACCCGGCCCTCGGTGAGCTGACCGGAGACGATCGAGAACACACCGTTGGACACGAAGCCGAGCGCGACGGCCAGCGTCGCGACGCCCGCGATCGCTCCCGTGGAGTTCGGCAGCAGCGCCGTGATCGCAAACCCGACGGCGGCCACGGCCGCACCGATGAAGATCACGATCGAGGGCCGCTTCGCGCGGTGCGCCAGGGCGCCGAAGGTCGGCCCGGCGAGCAGCGTCACACCGTAGGTGCGGACCACGCTGACGAGGTTGGTCACCGTGTCGTCGGCACCCAGGAAGCCCATGTAGGTCGCCGTGTAGTAGGTGCTGGTGTAGAAGAAGTACACGAAGAACACGCAGACCGCGGTGATCACGACGACGGGGTTCGCCAGGGCGCGGACCGTGTCCGTCACGATCTCCGCCGCGCTACCGCCGGCGCTGAGCTCACCCTCGAACTTGGGGATGAACAGGATCGAGAGGATGCCCAGGGCCAGGATCATCAAGGCGAGGATGATCAGGAACACGCGGAAGGCGGCGGTGTCGTCGGCGTTCGCGGCCAGGACCCAGGTCCCGATCACGCCGATCAGCACGCCCGCGACGCCGTAGAACGCGTAGCTGATGCCGATGTTGCGGGCGTAGTCCTCTTCGGAGCACACCAGCCGGACCAGCTTGTAGCGCACGCCCCACCAGATCAGGATCGTGGTCACGCCCATCCCGATGAAGATCAGGATCAGCGTGGAGTACGACGGCAGCATCGCGTACCAGAAGGTAAGGATCGCCGTCGTGATGAAGCCGACGGAAGACAGCGTGCGCATCCGGACCCGGTCGGCAATCAGCCCCGAGAACAGGTAGCACGCCAGCGCCGTCCAGCCGAACGCTGCGGTCAGCTCGCCCATCTGGGCGTTGGTGATCTGCAGCGCCTCCATCTGCGCGTCGTAGAAGGCCGCCTTGATGTAGGCCGGCGCGTAGATCGTCGAACTGCCCATGCTCACGAGGATCACGAGCAGCCACCGTCGGGTTGCCGACAGATCCGAGGCTCGCTTCTCCCCGGTCGAGTTATTAGCCATCACTCCTCCTAGACGCAGCCGGCAGGCATGCCCATGACGGTCAGCTCCGACCGCCCAGGTGAGCGTGCCGCCGCGAGGGCGGCGGTGGAACCGGCTTGCGGGCGCGCGGGCCGGATTAGGTAGACGCGCGCGCCAAGATGAGTACCGCCGCGAGCCGGTGCACGTAGGCCTTGTGAAGAACTGCACGAGGGCGCCCGGGCGCCCTGTGGGCGCCGAACTCGTGGCGAATTGGGGGTCTTGCCATGAGACCGCAACAGATCACGAGTTCGGCGGCGCGTGGCCGGCTGCGAAGGCGGCCTCGTCAGCGCGATTGGACGTCGGCGGCGTCGAGCCACACTCCGAGGAGCCGGTACCTCGGGTCCCGCACCTCGACATGGACGAGGTTCGACGACGAGAGTTCGGACCAGGTTTCGACCAACTCCTCGCCGTCCCGCTCCCAGACGAGCCGGGCGACGACGGCGTAGCGCGCGCCGTCACTCCACTGCGTCCACGCAGGTGGAGCGCGGCGGGCGTTGACGATCTCCTGCCACAGGTCGGCGTCGGCGAAGGCGCCGAGCCTGGCCTGGCGAGCGTCCTCGTCGTCGGGCGAAGCGGGCACGCGATCCAGTGTCCGGACCCACGCCGCCGCCGCATCCGGTGGCCACCGGACCCAGCCGACGTAGATCCGTGCGGGCCGAGGAAGACCCGTCCGGGCGCCCCGGAGGGCTGCCGCCGACGCGACGGATCTACCTCGAGGGGGAAGTCAGCCCAGGATCCAGCGGCGCGCGATCGCGTCGGCGTCCGGGCCGGAGAGGGCCGGCGGGAGCGGCCCTACGTCGGCGTCGATGGCGGGGACCTCATCGTCGGGCCGGGTCCGCAAACCGTCGGCAAACAGGTGCAAGTAGCGACGCCAGGCGTCCGGGCGAATGTCGCCGCAGTGCCGGGTGAATTCACTCACGGCACAGATGAGCACGATCACATCCTCGACGGTCACGTCCGGGCGCACGGAGCCCTCTTCTTGCGCCCCCGCAACAAGCCGTTCGACATAGGGCAGGAAATGTGCGGCCGTCGCCTCGGTGCTCGGCGCCCCGACGACGTCCGTCCCCAAGCCGACGTCGGCGGCGATGACGGCCATCCCGCGGTCGAGGAGGAGAACCAGCCCATCCCAGGCGCGCGCGGCCCGCGTCGCCTCCTCGGCGACCAGCAGCATCTGCTCGGCCTGCTCCCCGAGCGCCGCCGCGACCAAGTCCGGTTTTGTCGGGAAGCGCCGATACACAGTCCCTACCCCGACGCCGGCATGATGGGCGATGTCGTTCAGTCCGGCCCTGAGACCTTTGGCCGCGAAGACTGCCTGAGCGGCCCGGATGATCCGCTCTCGATTGCGTTCGGCGTCCTGGCGCAGGGGCCGGGACTCGGACGATTCGGTCGAGGTGTGGGACGTCACAATCTCGATGCTAGCGGAGATGTGGATAGCATCATCCGGTTGAGGTACCGTGGCCCGGCAAAAACGGATAGGCGATATCCGCTTTAATGAGGAGCGATCTATGGCAGAACTGCTGTATCGGCTCGGCCGACTCTCGGCTCGCAAGGCCTGGGTAGTGGTGGTCGGTTGGGTCGTGGCACTTGCGGCCGCCGCCGGTGCCTACGTGGGGTGGGGCGGCACGCTGACCGACGCGATCGAGATCCCCGGCACGGCCACGGCCGAGGTTACCCAACGCCTGGAGAACGAGTTCCCGTCCGCGAGCGGCGGCACGGGGACAGTCGTGTTCAGCACCCGGGACGGCTCGGCGCTGAGCGCCGACCAGCGGACCAAGATCAGTTCGGCGCTGAAGCGCGTCGCCGGCGTCGACGGCGTCAAGGCGGTGGCCGACCCGTTCGCCGTTGCGAAGCAGCGCGCCGACCAGGCCGCCGGCCTGGCGACGAACGAGGAGAAGATCGAGCAGGCCAAGGCCGAGATCTTCGAGCAGAAGGCCTACCTGGCCATGGCGCTCGAACGAGCCGGCGCCCGGCACAGCCCCAAGGCGGCGGTCGATCAGCTGCTCGCGCAACAGGAAAAGCTCGCTGAGGCCGAGGTGACCTTGGCCGCGCAGGCCGAGCAACTCGACGCGGGCGCGACGCTCCAGCGGCTCGCCCAGGGCATCCGCACGGTCTCCGCCGACAAGTCGACCGCCGTCGCGATGGTGACCCTCGATGTGCCGGCACTCGAGGTCACCGCCACCACCAAGACCGCCATCCGCAGCGGGCTCGAGGAACGCCCGATCGACGGCGTCGACGTGGACTTCTCCCAGGAGATTGCGGCCGCGCTGCCCGCCCTGGGCGCCGGGGAATGCGCAGGCCTGATCATCGCGGCGCTCGTGCTGCTGATCATGCTCGGCACCCTGATTTCGGCGGGGCTGCCGCTGCTCAGCGCCCTCACCGGCGTCGGGGTGGCAACCCTGGGCGCCCTTGCCCTGACCGGCCACGTCGAGATGATGACGGCGACGCCGATGCTCGCCGTCATGATCGGCCTCGCCGTCGGCATTGACTACTCGCTGTTCATTCTCAACCGGCACCGCCGCCAGCTGCGGGCGGGCATGGAACTGTCCGAGTCGATCGGCCTGGCCAACGGGACCTCCGGCACGGCCGTGGTCTTTGCGGGCCTGACCGTGCTCATCGCGCTCCTCGCCCTCAATGTCACGGGCATTCCGTTCCTCGGCACCATGGGCAATGCCGCCGCGACGGCCGTCCTCACCGCCGTGCTGGTCGCCGTCACGTTGACCCCGGCGATGCTCGGCCTCATCGGCCTGCGCGTTCTGCCCCGCAGCGTCCGCGCCGAACTCGCCGGCACCGCGCCGACGACCGCCGGCCCGGCCGGCCGGCGGACGGGCTTTGCGGCGTGGTGGCCCTTCGGCCGGCGCTCGCCGGCGACGCCGGCGACGGGCGCCCCCGCCGGGTCCTCCGATCGGCCGATGTCGACGGCGAACGCCGTCGCGCGGCTGGTGCTCGGCGTCGGCGCGCTCGCCGTGATTGCACTGCCCGGCCTCTCGATGCGGCTAGGCCTGCCGGACGGATCGTCCGAGGCGCCCAGCGCCACCCAGCACCAGGCCTTCGAGATCGTGACGGACCAGTTCGGCCCGGGCGCCAACGGACCCCTGGTCGTCGTCGCCGAGATGCGCACGCCGGTCACCGAAGTCGATGAGCTGACCCGACAGGCCGGCATCGCGCACGACATCGCCCTCGCCGGAAACGTCGCGGCCGTGGCGCCGATCGGCACCTCGACCAACGGAATGCTGATGGCTTTCCAGGTGGTGTCCACCGACGGCCCCAAGAGTCCCGAAACCCAGCAACTCGTGCACGACCTGCGCGCCCTGCACCCCGCGCACGAGCCGGGGGTCACCCTCGGGGTGGCGGGCGCGGCGTCGGGCAACATCGACATCTCGGAGAAGCTCGCCGACGCCCTGCCGGGGTACCTTGCGGTGGTCGTCGGGCTGTCGCTGCTGATCCTGGTCCTGGTCTTTCGGTCGCTGCTGGTGCCGATCATCGCGACGGGCGGGTTCGTCCTGTCCTTGTTCGCGGCGCTCGGCGGCGTGACGGCCATCTACCAGTGGGGCTGGCTCGGTTCCCTGTTCGCGGTGCACAACCCGGGGCCCGTGCTGAACTTCCTGCCGACGATCGTGGTCGGGGTGTTGTTCGGCCTCGCGATGGATTACCAGTTGTTCCTTGCTTCGGGGATGCGCGAGGCCTACGTGCACGGGGCGCCCGCGCGGGTGGCCGTCCGGCGCGGAATGCAGGCCGGGCGCGCCGTCGTGGCAGCGGCCGCGATCATCATGATCTCCGTCTTCGGCGGGTTCGTGTTCTCGCACATGACCTACGTCCGGCCGCTCGGCTTCGCACTCGCCTTCGGGGTGCTGCTGGACGCCTTCGTGGTGCGGATGCTGCTGCTGCCCGCCGTGATGCACATCGCGGGCGAACGGGCCTGGCAACTGCCGCGCTGGCTCGACCGGATCCTGCCCAACGTCGACGTGGAGGGCGCCGCCCTCGAACGCCGTCACCACGTGGATCCGATCGTCACCGCGAGCGGTGTCCGCCCCGCGGCCGGCAGCGTGGTCCGGGCGGAGGCCGAGGCCGAGAGCGAGATCCGGGCGGAGGCCGAGGCCAAAAGCGACGCCAAGGCCGAGGCCGAGAGCGAGATCCCGGGCGGGACCAAAGCCGAGGGCGCGCCCGACGCCGAACCCGGCGTCGAGCCCGGCGTCGAGCCCGGCGTCGAGCCGGTGAACGTGCCGGACGGCGTTGCGGCCGCGGTCGCGGCGAGCGCCGACCCCAGCACCGATTCCGCAGCCGGGAAAACCGGCGGTGAGACGGGCGCTGTGGTCGAGGCGACGACCAACGACGAGCCCGAGGCGACGACCGAGCCCGCAGCCAAGGAGCCCGAGGCGACGACCGAGCCCGCGACAAGCGCGGCCACGGCCGGAGCCGAGGCAGCGGCCGACGAGCCCGCGGCCGAATCCGCTGACGCGGCGGCGGGCGCAAGCGGGGACGAGTCCGCGGCCGAACCGGCCGAGGAGCCTGCGGCAAAGGCGGCGGCCGAGACCAAGGCCGGAAGCACGGTTGAGGTCGCCTCGGGGACCGCCGGAGTCGGCGCCGGCGACGACGTCCCATCCGAGCACCCCTCCGCGCCGGCGGAGGCCGCGGCGGCCGCCGCCGAGCCGACCCACGAGACCGCCGCGCAGGCCGAGCCGGCGCCCAAGCCGAAGCCGAAGCCGAGGCAACCGGCCCAGCCCAGGCCGCGGACGACCCCGCGGTCGAAGCACCGGTTCAACTCGAAGAGCAAGAACAAGCGACGCTAGCGAGTCGGCCGGGCGCCACCGGATCCTTGACGGCGCCCGGCCGGACGCTACGCGCGTGTTCTCCGCACGCAGCCTCGGCGATAGACCACTGATCTGGAACGGCGCGATGGCTCGGGTCTCACAGTCGGCGTCGATGACTTCGTGCACCTCGCGAGTCAGTACCTGAGCCGGCGAGTCAGTACCTGAGCCGGCGAGTCAGTACCAGAGCCAGCGAGTCACTACCTCGGCCGCCCACGCAGTAACGACACGCCGCGAAAACGAGCACCGAACAGGTGCCAGGTACTGACTCGACGCGCACGGTACTGACTCGACGCACGAGGTACTGACTCGGCGCGCACGGTACTGACTCGGCGCGCACGGTACTGACTCGGCGCGCACGGTACTGACTCGGCGCGCCCCGCGAATGAGGCCCGCCGTTCACCGCCCACCGAGACCCACCCGGAGCCGCCGGGCGGAACGCCGGTACCGAGCGCGGCGCGCTCGCGCCGAACCCGACCCACACCCACCGACGACCCGACTCGCATGAGGAATCACTCATCGAGGACGCGAGCGGTAGCGTCAGACGCCTACCCACCCCGAGCCCGGAGAACGCCATGACATCCGACCGCACCGAGCCGCCCGCCTTCGTCCTGACGATCGGGGGGCGCGCCTACGACGTCGTGCCCGCGGCGACCGAAGCCGCCCGCGACCTCATCGCCTGCCTTCCGATGACGCTCGACCTGAGCCGGTGGGGCGACGAGTACTACGGCGAGATCCCGGAACCGATCACCGCCGACGCCGACCGCACGGCGGAGTTCGAGGTGGGCGACGTGGCCCTGTGGCCGGCGGGCAACGCGTTCTGCATCTTCTTCGGCCCGACGCCGGCCAGCGTGGACGAACGCCCGATCATGGCGTCCCCCGGCGTCCTGCTCGGCCATATCGCCGCCGACGTGCGTGGCCTGCGCGCGCTCGGACCGGACGTGCCGGCGGAGTTGCGGCTTCGCTGACTCCTCGGGGGCGGCGCCGACGGGGCGGCGTCCCCCGCTATCCCGCGTTCGCGCCGGTTGAGTCACCGAGGTCATCGGCCCATGCCCCGAGCACGCGCAATGTACCGGCGACTGCGTGCCGCGGCAGGTCGGCAACGCGCGCACCGGCGTACCCGCCGAACCCGATCGCCGCACCACCGGCCCGCTCGACGGTGGCGCGGATCGCGGCCCGCGGCACGCGGCGACCGGCGGCGCGCGACGCGGCGAAGAGTGCATCCACCCCGGCCGTCCGCACGGACGAGGCCGGCATCGAGAGGAATCGTGCCCGCAGCACGACCCGGCCGCCGCCCTCCCCAGCCGACCCGCCGCCCTCCCCAGCCGACCCGCCCGGGCCCTCCCCCACCCCGCCCGCCGCGGGACCGCGGGCCGGCTCGTCCGGCCGAGCGAGGACCGTCGTCCAGCGCGCGCCCGGGAATCCGGGCAGCAGGTCGAGCCGGTACTTGCCGGCGAGGTCCGCACGCAAGCGGGCGACGCCGTCGGGCGAGGCGACGTCCGGATGCCGGCTACCGACGACGAACGCCGCCGGCCCCGCGTGCCCGACCAGCCGATGGAACAGCGCCGAGTCGGCGGCGCGAGTCAGATCGGCGGCGCGAGTCAGACCGACGACGGCGTCGTCGACCTCGCCCGGCCGATCCGGACGGGCATCACCGTCGCCCCGGCCCAGCCGGGCCGCGAGCCGGGCGCGCACCCTCTCGATGTCGTCGGGCCCGGGGCCGGACCCCGCGCCGGAATCGACGGCGCTCGCGCCACGGGTGTAGATCGCGCGCGGCACGGCCGCGCTCGCCCGAGCCCATCGGGCCGCCGAACGCGCCGTCGGCCGAATCACATACCAGTCGCTCGCCGAACCGACCGCCTGCGCGCCGTGGTACCGCGTGAAGGCGGGCAGGATCGCCTCGAAGACGAACCCGAGCGAGCCCATCGCTTCCTGGACCCTCAACCCCAGCCCGGGCTTTCGGTCGTTGAATCCGAACGACACCAACCCGCGCCCGTGCTCGGTGGAGCGCAGTGTCTCCAAACCGCGGCCGGCGAAGAGGCGCACGCCGTCGGCGGTGTACGGCGGGTCGGTGACAAAAATGTCCGCGATGCCGATGGCGTCGGGCGGCACGCCGTCCCGCAGGTCGGCGTACCGCAACCGGGATTCGACGCCGAGATCCGTCAGGGCCTCGTCGATGAACGCGAGCAGGCGGTCGTCAATGTCCAGCACCAGCGCCCGCGCCCCGGGCTCGACGAGCGCGAGGGCGATCGACGTCAGGTCGTGATCGCCGATGAAGGCGACCCAGCGGCCGGGCAGGTGGTAGCGGCGGGACAGCCAGACGGCGCGGCGCGCCGCCGAGTAGGCCGTCGCCTGGACGTGGTCCAGGCCGACGATCGGCTGCGGCACCTGCTCAAGATAGGGCTCGATCCGCGCGGCGACCTCGGCGATCCGATCCGCTGCCACCGGTGTGGGCCCGCCGGTCAGTTCGCCGACCGGCACCGGCGCGCAGCCGGCCGACACCGGCTCCCCCGCGGCCGGCCGGGCGAGGGCCGCGAGCGCCGCCGCGCACTCGGGGCGCACTGCGTAGCGGTCATTCACCCGGGACAGCACGCCGGGCAAGAGGTTCACCACCTGCTCGACCGACCTTCGGGACAAGGCCGTCGCATCGATCAGGCCGCGCAGGTCCGCCGGACCGGTGCCGAGCACATGCAGGAGGTGGCGGTGCGGACGGGACGCCGCCCCCAGGTCGTCGAGCAAATCGGCGAGGTCCGCGAGCTCGCGCGCGGCGTCGGCGGGCATCGGCACAGGTTACCAGCGCGGCCCCGAGCCCCCCCGCCCGGCCGCGCCGGGCGCCCGGCCACGCCGCCCGGCCCGCCCGGCCACGCCGCCCGGCCCTGGTCACCGCCCGAGCTTGGTGATCTTGTCCCGCAGGAGCGTGCCCGCGATGGCGCCCCGGCGAGGCTGACCCTTGAGCCACGACGCGGCGAACTTGCGCGCCTGCTGGGCCGAGACCCGCCCGGGCATCGGCGGTTCGTCCGGGTCGACGACGACGTCGACCAGCGCCGGACCCGCAAACGCCAGCGCGTCCCCGATCGCCCCCGCGACCGCGCCCGGTTCGGTCACCCGGACCCCGGACCCGCCGCACGCTCGCGCCCACGCGCCGAAATCCGGCTGCGGGTCACCGAAGCGGACCCCGAACTCCGGATACCCGAGGACCATCTGCTCCCACATGATCATGCCCAGGGCGGCGTTGTCGTTGATGACCACCGTAATCGGCAGCCCGTGCCGGGCCGCCGTCGCGAACTCCGCCATCAGCATGGCGAAGCCGCCATCGCCCGCGTAGGCGATCACTTGTCGGCCCGGGTGGGTGACGGCGAGCGCGTTGGCGTACGGAACGGCGGCGGCCATACTGGCCAGCCCACCCGACACGTAGAACTCCCGCCCGCCGCGAATCGTCCAATGCCGCGCCGCCCAGGTGACGACCGTGCCGGAGTCGCACGCGAGGATCGCGTCGTCGGCCGCGAGGTCGTCCAGCACGCCCGCGACGTATTGCGGGGCGATCGGGCTGCGGGCCGGATCCTCCAGGGCGTGCGTCTCCTCGCGCCAGCGGATCATGGCGGTCCGGTATTTGTCCAGGTGGGACCGGTCCTCCCGGCGCCCCAGCAGGGGCGCGAGGGCGGCGAGCGACGCGGCCGCGTCGCCGACGATCGGGACGTCGGTCGGCAGCCGCGCCCCCGCCCGCGCGGGCTCGGCGTCGATCTGGACGACGGCGACCGCGCCCGGCTCCGGCAGGTGCCGGGTGTACGGAAAGTGCGTGCCCACCATGAGCAGCGCGTCGCAGTCCTCCATCAGGTCCTCGGCGGGTCGGGTGCCGAGCAGGCCGATCCCCCCGACGGCGTAGGGCGAGTCGTCCGGGATCACGGCCTTGCCGGGCAGCGTCTTGACCACCGGGGCACCCCATACGTCGGCGACGGCGAGGACGTGCTCGCGGGCCCCGAGCGCCCCCGTGCCGACCAGCATCGCCGGCCGGCGGGCGGCATTGAGCAGGTCGGCGGCGGCCGCCAGATCGCCGTCCCGGGGCCGCCCCGGCGGCGGCAGGTAGACCGGCGCGCCCGCCGGCGGACGCGCCTGGGCGACGTGCGCGAAGGGGTCGGCATCGGCATCGGCGACCTGCACGTCGTTCGGCAGGGTCAGGTGCGCGACGCCGCGCCGCGCGTAGGCGGTGCGGATGGCGGTGTCGACGACGCCGGGCAGTTGGGCCGGGTTCCCGACCAGCAGGTTGTACTCGGCGACGTCGGCAAAGAGGTGGTCGAGCGGCACCTCCTGCTGGTAGCCGGTGCCGAGGACGCTCGTCTCCTGCAGCCCCGTGATGGCCAGGACGGGGACGTGATCGAGTTTCGCGTCGTACAGCCCGTTCAGCAGGTGAATCCCGCCCGGGCCGCTGGTCGCCAGGCAGACGCCGATCCGCCCCGTCGATTTCGCGTGCGCCACCGCCATGAAGGCCGCCGCCTCCTCGTGCTGCACCAGCACGAACCGGATCCGCTCGCGGCTCCGCCGCAGTGCCTCCATCAGGCCGTTGATGCCGTCGCCGGGCAGCCCGTAGACCGTGTCCACGCCCCAGTCGACCAGCCGTTCGATCAGCGCCTGCGCCGCGATGCGAGCCATTCCTGGAACGTAGATCGGCGGGCCGGCGCCCGCATCCGCCCGCTCGGGCGGGGCGCCCGCGCGCGCCGGACGCTGTCGGTCGGAGGCTGCGGCCCAATAGAGTACGGACGTGTCACATCACGACCCCGCCCCGACCGGACCGGCCGCCGCCGGCGGCGGCGGCGAGGTGCCGGGCATCGCACTCGGCCGGGAACTCGGCCACGGCGGGTTTGCCACGGTCTACCTCGGGCGCGACGTCGTCGTCGGGCGCGAGGTGGCGGTCAAGATCGACCGCCGGGCGCTCGTCGACGAGTCGGACCGCCGCCGCTTCAACCGCGAGGTGACCGCGGCCGGGCAGGTCAGCGCGCACCCGAACATCGTCACGCTGCTCAGCGGCGGCATCACGTCGGGCAATCGGCCCTATCTCGTGATGGAGCTGTGCCCCGGCGGATCGCTCGGCGACCGCCTCGCCCGGGGGCCGCTCCCGGCGGCCGAAGTCCTGGGCGTCGGAATCGCAATCGCGGACGCTCTCGCCGCCGCCCACGCCGTCGGAATCCTGCACCGGGACGTCAAACCCGCGAACATCCTCGTCACCGCATTCGGCGCGCCGGCCCTGGCCGATTTCGGGCTCGCCTCGTTGCCCGCCGAGTGGGAGTTGCCGACGATGAGTCGGCACGCACTGACGCCGTCGTTCGCCGCGCCGGAGACCTTCACCCGCAACGCGTCGAGCGTCCAGGCGGACGTGTACTCGCTGGGGGCAACCCTCTACGCCCTGTTGGTCGGCCGCCCGCCGCGGTGGACCGAGGCAGGCCCGCCCCCGCTCGGCGCCCTGATCGCCGGCGCCCACACGCCGCTGCCCCCACTCGACGTGCCGGACCTACCCGCCCTGACCGACGTCATCGCGCGGGCGACCGCTCCGGAACCAGCCGACCGGACGCCCAGCGCCGCCGCCCTGCGCGACGAACTCCTCGCCGTCGCCGGCGGCCGGCTCACCGCGGACCTGCGCCGGTACGCGCCTGCGATCGGCGCGGCCGGGCCGGCCGCCGCCGCAGCGGCCGCGCCCGCCACCATCGTCGACCCGGCGGCCCGCGCCGATCCCGCCACCATCGTCGACCCGGCGGCCCGCGCCGCCCTGCCCGAACCCCGCACCCTGTCGCTCGGCCCGCCGGCTCCGCCGCCGGTTCAGGCAGCCGGGAGCAAGCCCGACCGGACGGCCGTCCTGCCCGCGCACGAGGTCGGCGGACCCGGCGGATTCGCGACGACGACCCCCGGCGGATCCGTCCTCGTCCCCGTCGTGCCGGCGTCGCCCGCCCAGCCGCCCCGCCGCCGGGTCCGGAAGGCCGCCATCGCGGGGACCTGCCTCGCCGTTGTGCTCGCGGCCGGCGGCCTGGGCTACGCCGCGCTCCACGACTCCGGACCCAACCGCGCCGCGACCAGCGCCCAGGACGACGCCACGGACAAGGACCGATCGGACGACGCCCGCGCCACGACCGGCCACGGCACGGGCGCCGGCGCGGCGACAAGCTCCGGCCGGGCCGACGCCGGTCGCAGTCACCAGAGCACGGGCAACCGAGGCGCGGGCGACCAAGCCCAGGGCAACCCCTCGTCCGACGGCTCCCCGGACGACCCAGCGGCCCGGACACCCAGCAACGGCCCGGTCGACCCCACCCTCCTGCCGAGCGCCGGCACCTGTTGGGGCGGGATCGTGCGGATCGCCGGGCAAGCGCCGGTCGCGAAGCAGGTCAACTGCAGCGACGAGCACTACTGGGAGGCGTTTGCGGTCGGGACCCTCGACCCGGCGACCGACTACAGCCGCGACGCCTCCATCCAGTCGGACCCGGTGGTGCTGCGCACGTGCACCCGCGCGACGCTCGGGGCCTACCTGGGCAACGTTCCCTCCATCGTGGCCGAGATCACCGCCCTCGGTCCCACCGAGCACGATGTCGACCTGGGCTCCCGCGCCTTTGTCTGCCTGACGGACCAGGGCAAGCAATTCTGAGGACGGTCACCGACCCGGGCCGGCGACGGCGACCCGTCAGAATCCCTCGGGACGCCGGGGGACGTAGGGCGCCTCGAGCGCGGCGCGTTCGTCGTCGGTCAGCCGCACCGACAGCGACGCCAGCGCGTCCTCGAGGTGGCCGGGCGAGGTGAGCCCGATGATGGGCGCGGTCACCGCCGCCTGCGCGCGGACCCACGCGAGGGCGATCTGGGCGCGGGACACCCCGCGCTCGGCCGCGATCCGGGCGACCTCGCCGGCGACCGCGCGGTCGGACTCCTCGGCCTGGTGGTACAGGCCCTTGCCGAACTCGTCGGTGCCCGAGCGGTTCGTGCTGAGGTCGTCCCAGTCCCTGGTCAGCCGACCTCGGGCGAGCGGGGACCACGGCAGGACGCCGACGCCGGTCGCCCGGCAGTACGGCAGCATCTCGCGTTCTTCCTCGCGCTGGACCAGGTTGTACTGGTCCTGCATCGAGACGAAGGGCGTCCAGCCGTGCCGGGCAGCCGCGTGCTGCAGTTGTGCGAACTGCCAGGTCCACATCGAGGAGGCACCGAGGTAGCGCGCCTTGCCGGCCCGGACGACGTCGTGCAGCGCCGCCATGGTCTCCTCGACGGGCGTGTCGGGGTCGAACCGGTGGATCTGATAGAGGTCCACGTAGTCGGTGCCCAGGCGCCGCAATGAGGCGTCGATCTGTTCCATGATGGTCCGCCGGGACAGGCCGCCGCCGTTCCCGCCGGGCCGCATGACGCCGTGTACCTTCGTCGCGATCACAAACTCCTCGCGCCGGCCGAACTCGCGCACCAACCGGCCGACGATTTCCTCGCTCGACCCCGCCGAGTACACGTTGGCGGTGTCCAGCGTCGTGATCCCGGCCTCGACGGCCGCCCGAACGATCGGCCGCGCGGCCTCCTCCGGCATCGTCCAGGCGTGCGGCCCCCGCTGTGGGTCGCCGAAGCTCATGCAGCCCAATACGAGTTCGGACACCTGCAGTCCGCTCGCCCCGAGACGAACCTGCCCGACGTCGTCGCTCATCGTTCCGCCACCCTTCCGTGCCGATGATCGAACTGGACCGTCATGACCGAACCGACCGGACCGACCGGACCCGCCAACTGGATGACCGAGTCGGACGATTCGCGGGTCCGCTTCCGGCGGCCAATCTCCGGAGAACTTCGCCACTCATCCGTGAGCCCACTGCCACTCAACCGTGAGCCCACGGGGCGTTGTTGAGGGATGCTGCCGCAATGCAGCCAGTCTAATCTGGCAATCGGCCAACCCAATCTGGCAATCAGCCAACCCAATCTGGCCGTAATGTTGCGTTCGTCACACTCGCGCCCGATCCGAGGCACTATTGGTGCAATTACCCCCTGCGCCGGACCCTACCAAGGTGCGGGCAGGAGGGCAACATTACTCGGGTATTGTCTGAAGGCACCCTTAAGCCCTAGGATCCCTTTTCGTTCGCTCAATCCTGAGCTGCGGAGGTTGTACGAGATGACCACCCAAGCGCGGTCTGCAGGTGCCCCTCGACGCCGTTCCGGCGGCGTGGTCCTGCGGTCGCACCTCAAACGTAGTGCTGTCGAAGTCGTGAACTTTGTCCTCAACCACACCTGGTTTTTCCGCATCATCGGCTGGCTGAACAGTCGCACCGGCAAGTTGGCGTCGGTGTTCCTGGTGTACCCGGCGACGCGTGAGTACGCCCTCAGCGCCGCCTATCCGCGCCGGTTGGCGAAGAATCGCTGGACCCCCTGGCCCACCGGGATCATGCGTCAGGACGGCAAGATCGTCCTGATGGTGGCGGTCTCGGCCACCGACGAGGACATCCGCGCCCCCGACTCCAGCCGCGACCTGGAGCGGCTGCGCGACGCCGTCGAGCGACTGCGGGCGCTGGTGCGAGCCGAGCGAAAATCCTTCGCCGGAGTGCTGCCCGGCGTGATGCATCGTCGGGGTCTCCTGGAGACGCCGTCCGAGCGCGAGGTGACGGCGCGCGTCGTCTGCCAGGCTGTCGAGCAACTGGCCGCGGACGATTCCGGACAACGAATCCCGGTGATCGTGCTCGGTGGCGGCGGATTCATCGGACGCCGCATGGTCGAAATCCTCGACGAGAACTTCGAGTGCTACTCGCTCGACGTGCTCGACGGCCGGGATGCCTGGCCCACTCACTTGCAGGGGCGCCCCTCACTGCTGGTCAACGTCGCCAACCGGCAGGCGCTCAACGGGGTCGAGGACAAGTTGTGGTCCGGAATGGTCGTGCTGAACGAGGTCTATCCCGAGCCCAGCCGCCGGCTGCGCGCCGACCTTGCCGCCCGGGGCATCGCCGTTCACCACGTGGTCGGCGTCGCGGGCAGCGTGTTCCCGCGGCTCCCGAACGCCTATCGGGGCGCGATCCCCTGCTGTGCCGCCTGGCCCTCCAGGGACGCCCAGGTGGTCACCCGCTCGCTCAACGAGCCCGCACGGGTGGAGCCCACGCCGATCAAGCCCGCCCTCGCTGCGCCGACGCCGGTCAAGCCGACACCGGCGGAGCCCGCGCCGGTCAAGCGGGCGAAGGTCGAGGCGCCGGCGAAATGTCCTTCCGCGGAGCCGCCGGCACGCACCCCTACCGACGGCAAGCGAACCTGAATGATTCACGCGGTATGAGTGTTCCCCCCGATCCGGACATTTCCGATACTCTCGGGCAACGACGTCTGCCGGGTCAGGGGAGCCAGCGTGATCGATCCGACTGCCGAGGCCGTTCTGGTCCGATCTTCGGGCGGCGGCGATTTCGCCGACCGGACCGATCGGATTGACCGCTATACCGTCTCGCCCACCCATGTTCTGGTGACCTATCGCGACGGTGGCCAGCGCAAATACCGAATCGACAGCGTCTGCATCCTGCGCAATCCGGTGCCGGTGGAACTCCGCCCCGGCGCCATGGTCGCCACGGCAACGAGGGCGATCGCCTTTTCGGTGGGCCTGGAGCGGTGGACCCGGGTGTTCTACCGCACCCGCGGCGGCGAGCGCTTCCGCACCTTTCGCGAGGAGGTGCGGCCGAACCAGGCGGCCGGCGACCGAGGAGCGGCAACGGACCCGAGCACTGGCGGCGACCGGCCCGTGCTCGACTACTGGCGCGCCGTCGTCCGCAACCTCCCGGAGGACGACTGGTCACGCAAACGGTTCGAGGACCTGGCCACGGTCGACCCGCACAGCGCGCTCGCCCGCTACCTCGCCCGCGATCCGATCGAATCCCGGCCCCCCGCCGAGCCGATGCTGTTCCCCTTCTCGTCCAATCTGAGCCAGCGGACCGCCGTCGCCGGCGCGCTGGCCCACTCGGTGTCGGTGATCGAAGGGCCGCCCGGCACCGGCAAGACGCAGACAATCCTCAACCTCATCGCAAACATTGTCGCCACGCCCGGCCGGACCGTCGGCGTCGTTTCGTTCGGCAACGCCGCCGTCGACAATGTGGCCGAAAAGCTGGCCGCCGCGGGCTTTGGCTTTCTGGTCGCCGGGCTGGGTCGGCGCGCCAATCGCGAGGCGTTCTTCCGCGGCCAGGATGTCGCAACCGCCCAGGTCAGCCAACTGCTGGCCACCGACCTGGGCCAAATCCCGACCCGGGCCGAACTCGCCGCGCTCGACGACCATCTGACCGGGCTGCGGGAACTCAAGCGGGAGACTGTCCGGGGGCGCCGGGAATTAGCTGCCTACCAGCTCGAAGAACTCCATTTCGCCGAATTCGCCGCCCGCCAGGAACTGCCCCGGATCGATCTGCCACTGATGCAGCGCTCGGCTGACCGGATCCTGGATTTTCTGGCCGAACGCACTGTGCGCGAGGACCGGCCGGCGGCGAGCCCTCGACTGATCCAGCGCATCCGCGACTATGTGCGCTACGGCTCCATGCGCGGGCTCGATCCGGCAGACACCGACGTCATCCTGGCGCTCCAGGGCGCGTTCTACGCCCGCCGGGTCGCCGAAATCTCCGACCGCCTGGCCCGAGCCGAGGCCCGCCTCACGAGCGGCGGCCTGGCGGCCTTGGAGACTCAGTTCGCCGAGGTCGGCGGCCGCGTGCTAAGGGCGTCGCTCCAGGCCCGCTACCGGGACCGGCCCCGCCGGCGATTCTCCCTGACCAGTTACCACCAGAGGTTCGACGAGTTCGCCCGCGACTATCCCGTCATCCTCAGCACCTGTCACTCCCTGCGGGCAAGCATCGGCGAGGGCGCCCTGCTGGACTACCTGATCATCGACGAAGCCTCGCAGGTCAGCCTGCCGACCGCCGCCCTGGCCATGGCCTGCGCCCGGAACCTGGTCGTCGTCGGTGACCAGGCACAGCTCCAGCACATCGCCGACGAGGCCGCGTGCGAAGCCGCCGGCCCGCCCCCCGCCCCCGCCTACGACGCCGGCAGCCAGAACATTCTGTCCTCGCTGATCGAGTTGTACGGCGACGCGCTGCCCCGGACCAGGCTGCGCGAGCACTACCGCTGCGACCCCGCGATCATCGGCTTCTGCAACGCCAAGTACTACGGCGGCGAGTTGCTCGCCTACACCGAGTCGACGCCGGGCTCGCGCCCGTTGATCGCCGTGCGGACCGCGCCCGGCAACCACGAGCGCCTGCACCGCGGCGGCGGCCGCTCCAACCAGCGCGAGGTGGACGAGATCGTCCACACCGTCCGGCCGGAATTTTGCGCGGACACGGCCGACGAGCAGATCGCGATCATCGCCGCGTACCGTCGGCAGGCCGACAAGGCCGGCCGGGCCGTCGTCGGCACCATCGATGCCGACACCGTGCACCGGTTCCAGGGCCGGGAAAAGGACGTCATCATCATGACCACCGTCCTGTCCGAGACCTGGCGGGGCCGCACCGGGCTGCAATTCGTCGACGACGCCCACCTGATCAACGTTGCGGTCTCCCGTGCGACCAAACGCTTCATTCTGGTCACGAACCACGACCTGCTCGCCATGAGCCGGCACATCAGTGACCTGGTCGGCTACATCGAGTACCACGATCCGGAAAACGGCATCGTCCCCGGCCAGGTGATCTCCGTCTTCGACCTGCTGTACCGGGAATACTCCGACCGGCTGGAGGCGCTCGCGGCGCGGCTGACCGGTGAGTCGCAGCACCGCTCCGAGAACATCGTCGGCGCCCTGGTGCGCGGCGTCCTGGCCGAGCCCGAGTACCACGGACTGAGCGCGACGTCGCAGGTGCGACTCCGCAACCTCATCCCCGACCCGGACCTCCTGCCCGCCGACCAGGCCGCGTTCGTCCGCCACCCGCGGACGTCGGTCGACTTCCTGGTCCACAATGACGTCACCAAACGGCCCGTGCTGGCGATCGAGGTGGATGGCTTCGCCTACCACGAGAACGACCCGAGGCAAACGGCCCGCGACGAGCGCAAGGACGCCATCCTCGAAGACTTCGGGCTGCCGCTCCTGCGGCTGCCGACCACCGGCAGCGGCGAGGAGGAACGCCTGCGGGCCGCGCTCGACGCGGCGCTCGCGCGGCCCGGCGGGGCGCCGCGACCAGCAGACCCGTAGCATCGGGCGATGCCATGGCTCGAGATCGTCGGGTGGATCGGTTCCATCCTGGTGGTGCTGTCCCTCACCCAGGCCCGCGTGCTCCGGTTCCGGATCCTGAACCTGACGGGCTCGGTGATCGCGACCGCGTACAACGCGATCATCGGCATCTGGCCGTTCGTCGCGATGAACGGCGCGATCGCCGTCATCAACATCTACTGGCTGATCCGGCTGGGGCGCGAGCGCCACGACGAGGCCGTCTATACCGTGGTCGAGGTCGGGCCCGACGACGCATACCTGCAACACGTCCTGCGCGTCCATGCCCGCGACATCGCGACGTTCGCCCCGCGCTTCGCGGCGCGGGCGGCGCCCGGCGAACGCCGGTTGGCGTTCCTCGTGCTGCGGGGCGACCGGACGGTCGGCGTCGTCGAATTGCGCGACGCCGGAGCCGGCACCGCCGTCGTCGAACTGGACTGGGTGACCGAACGGTTCCGGGACTTCACCCCGGGCGAGTTCGTGCACCGCCGCAGCGGGATCTTCGCCGCCGCGGGCTTCACCCGCGTCGTCGCCGCGCCGGCGCATGCCGACGCCGCCTACCTGACCCGCGTCGGCTTCCGGCCCGAAGGCTCGGCGTGGGTGCGGGACGTCCCGGCGACCTGAGCGAACCGGCAGGTTTCGCGGCAACTATAACGTTCTAGCGGAATTCAACCACCCACGGGTCCTCGCCCCGATCGATCTGGTCCTCGCCCGCGCGAAGGCTCGTGGGGTGGCCGTGTGTACCGGGATCGTGATCGCCGCAGAAGAGCAGCCTTCTTGGGTGGCGAGGGGCGGACGCCTGGCGCTGGTCGCCACGGACGTCGGCATCCACGATGCGACCATTGCGCTGGCCGCCGAAGCGTCCTCGGACGCCGAACCCGTGGTTACTTGCAGTTTTCGCCGCGAAACTGCAAGTAACCACGGGTTCGGCGCCCCGGCGTGCCGACCCACCGCACCGGCGTCCTCCCCGACCCCGCCGATCCACGGCCAAACACCCGCCGGCGTCGGGAAATCGTCGAATCACCCATCTAGTACTCCAGTCGGACTTCGTGATCAGGGGTGTGTCGGTGGTGGGTGTGGGGCGGCCACCGCCGGGATGATCCTGGTTTGTGATGACTCAGGATGGTCGGTGGTGGCCGCTGGGCTGATCGTAGACCGTGATCGGTGGCGGGCGGGGTTCGATGACCTGATGGGGCGGATCGCGTCGCGGTTTCCCGGGTCGAGCCGCGTCGTCATGCCCGTGACCTGGTCACGGGCATGTTGGCCGGGTTGGGCCGCGCGAATTGTTGGACCGTGGCCGAGCACGTGGGTCACGCCCGTCCGGGCGGGTTGCAGCATCTGCTCGCCGCTGCGCGTTGGGACGCCGAGGCGGTGCGTGATGATCTGCGCGCCTACGTTCTCGAACACCTCTCGCCCACTGATGCGGACCTGGCGGTCTTGGTGGTGGACGAGACCGGGGACGTGAAGAAGGCACCGCGACGGTGGGGACCCAACGCCAGTACACGGGGACCGCGGGGCGGATCGAGAACGCGCAGGTCGCGGTCTACCTGGCCTTCGCCGCACCCGGGGGTTGCGCGTTCACCGACCGGGCCTTGTATCTGCCCAGGTCCTGGACCGACGGTCTGCGTCGACTCGTGGGCGTAGCGGAACGGGACGGCGATCTTCGTGTCCGCGACGAGTTCCACGATCCGATGCCCACTCACGAACTCGGCAAGATCGCACCGGTGGGAACCTAGATCGCCGAACGCCCGCGACGCCCCGCCGAGTGCCGGGTCGACGCGCCAGTTGTAGGCGGTGGGCTCCATCAGCCAGTCCTCACCCTGACACCGCTTACGCGTCGGTTCCCCGGCCCGAAGGCACCGCTTGGTTGGGGACGTCCACGGTGACCTGAGCGCGGGCGCAGGTGACCGAGCGTTCGATCTCTGACCCGGACCTCGCCACGAGGGTGGCGGCCATCGGCTTCGGAGCGACCGGGCAGAATGGTTCCATGGTTTCCATTGACCTGATCCTCGGTGACATCACCACTGTGGCCGCGGACGCCATCGTCAACGCCGCCGACAACCAGATGCGCGGCGGCGGCGGTGTCGACGGCGCGATTCATCGGGCCGGCGGCAGCACGATCCTCGCGGACTGCGTCAGCAAGTTCCCGAACGGACTCGCTACCGGCGACGCCGGCTGGACGACCGCCGGCAATCTCCCGGCGAAGTGGGTGATCCATACCGTCGGGCCCAACTACAGCGCCGGTGAGACCGACCGTGGGCTTCTCGTCTCGTGCTACCGACGCGCCCTGGAGGTTGCCGACGAACTGGGAGCCCGAAGCATCGCCTTCCCTCTGATCAGCGCGGGCGTCTATGGCTGGCCCAAGCACGACGCCGCCCTCGCCGCCGTCGAGACCATCGCCTCCACCTCGACGTCGGTTGATTCGGTCAAGCTGGTCGCGTTCGACGAGCGGACGCTGCACGCCTTCGAAGCCGGGCTCTCCCACCGGACTCCGCTTCGCCTCCTGCAAGGAGTGCGGGTGCTCCACGACCGCGGGTATCACGCCGCCCGCGTCTTCCCCGGCATGAGCGCATCCGGAATGTACTGGCGGGTGTCCATCAGCCCCGCCACCACATCCGCCGGCGGTCAGGACGGACACGTGACGCCCCCCGCATCGGACCAAGCGATCAGGTACTCGACAAGCTCGCTACGAGAGGTCGCAAGCGGCACCGTGGACATCACGACGAGCCCGGAGGACGTCGCCGACCTCCTGGCCCGCGAGCTGCCAACTCTGCTTGCATCGAGGGCGGAAGACCCACCATACGTGGAGTGGTACTCCGGATTGCTTCAACTCGTCGAACGCCATGACGCGTTGCCCGTCGCCTACGCCGACTACTTCGACGACGAGCCAGGTTGGGAAGTCGGCTGGGGCAGCGGCATTCGCTACCCCCACCCACCAGCGCCGAACGCTTGAACGCTCCTTCTCGACGAGACCGAGAACGGGGCATCGATATCTGGACGAATGATTCCGAACTGCGGGGTCGAGTGGTTCGCGGGCGGCCCGGCGGGCGAACGCACCGAGAGAACCGGCGAGGCCGAGGGAGGTCCGTGCGCGCTCATCCGCCCGCAGCGCAGACGACGCACAGGTAGCACGCCCGAGGTAGCGGAATTGCCCGCTAACGAGAGGTATCGCCCGCTAACGAGAGATACCGCCCGCTAACGAGAGGTACCGCCCGCTAACGAGAGGTACCGCGCGCCGGGCCAACCGATTCGCGACGTTTAGCCTCTACTCGTCGGCGATACCTCTATCTCGTTCGACAGACCTCTATCTCGCGCGGGTTACCTCCACCTCTCGCGCGGCGGCAATCGTCACCCGCACCTCATCGCAGCACCCTCGCCCGGCCGCCCGGAAAACCACCCGCCGCAACCTCACCGCCCTGGACCACGAACGCCCGGAATCAATCCCCGCGCGCCGAGTCAGTACCGTGCGCACCGAGTCAGTACCTTGCGGCTGTTCGGTGCTCGTTTTCCCGGCGTGTCGGTCCTTCCTGGGCGGCTTAGGTACTGACTCGCCGCCCCAGGTACTGACTAGCGGCGCATCGTACTGACTCGCCGCGCAAGGTACTGGCTGGCCGCGCCCGGTACCTGACTGGCCGCCCCAAGGACTGACTCGCCGGCCCAGGTACTCCCCGCGACGCACCACCGCACGTCCACCGCCCGCCCTGGGCCGTTCCCGGTTTGGTGGGCAGGGGTTGTTTGCGGGTTCCTGATTGAAAGGGAATCTCGATGGGATCGACGCGGCGGAGTTTCACGGCGGAGTACAAGCGCAGCGCGGTAGAATTGGTGACTGCTTCGGGTCGTTCGGTCGCCGATGTGGCGCGGAGCCTGGGAATCGGTGGGACGACGTTGGGGAACTGGGTGAAGAAGTACGCCGATGCGCCGGACCCGGACA
>JAVBMU010000101.1:0-37990 GCA_031552185.1 Cellulomonadaceae bacterium
CGGCCAGCCGGCGGCGGCGACCGCGGCGTCGGGCCCGGGCCGATCGCCGTGGTCGAGGCCCGCGGCCGACGCGGCCCGGTTCGACTCGACCGCCTCGACCGCCCAAGGGTCCCATCCGGCCCCGACCGCCGCCCCGATCGCCGCTGTGAGGTCCTGGGTCAGGCTCAGCTCGACGATGTTGTGGCCGTACTCCAGCGCCACCGGGTCGGATGGCGCCGCCGGCGGGCGCAGAACGAGCCGGTCGCCGCGCACGTAAACAACCCAACCGAGGTCGGCGGCGCGGGCGCGCAGCAGTTCCCAGTCCGTGCTGCGGTCGCTGACCACGAACGGGCGGGTGACGCCGGGCTCCCCGTCGACCTGCAGCCCGTAGTCGGCGGCAATCCGGGTGGCGACGTCCAGGTCGCTGACGTCGTCGAACTGGCGCGAGCGCGCGGGATGGTCGAGCAGGATCGACCGCGCCCGCGCCGCCACCTTCAGCAGCGGGTGCGCGCCCCGCCGACACAGCACGGTGAGGCCGACCACAACGCCGTCGAACACGGTGGCAAGGGACGCCTCGTAGCCGAGCGCCACCGCGATGTCGACGCCCGGGGCGAACTGCCCGCAGTCGCCGTGCCGCACCGTGCGCGAGTCGGGATCCCAGTTCTGGACCAGGAGCGTGGCCCGCCCGTGTCGGCCCACCTCCTCATGCACGTCGATGGCGACGACGTCCCGCGCCGTTGCGGCGTCGATCGCGCCGCCGCCGACCCGGACCTCGAAGGCCGGCCGGTCGCGGTGCACCGCGGCGCCGGTCATCGCCGGGCCCCCAACGGCGGCAGCAGCAGAACGGTCCCGGTGACCAGCGCCCGCGGGTTCACCAGCCGATTCGCCGCCGCCAGGGGACGCCAGTACGCCGGATCGCCGTAGATCCGCGCCGCGATCGCGTCCAGGCGCTCGCCGTCCTTGACGAGCCAGGTCTGGTAGAGGTCGGGCGTCGACGGCCGGGCGGTCGCCGTCGCCTCGCGGGGCGAGACGGCCTCGGTCAGCGTGAGCTTGACCGCAGCCCGCAGCGGCTCGCCCGTCCGGTCGAACAGCTTGTAGGTGACGTCGGCCCGGTCCAGGTAGCCCCGGAACGAGAACCGCCCCCACCACACCTGCACGTAGTAGGGCTGATGCGTCTCGCCCCGATAGCGCGTCAACTCGAGCAGCGCGTCCAGCTTCGCGCCGACGCCGCCCGGCTCGCCGACGACGCCGGTCCCGTCCAGCAGCAGGTCGATCTGGACCTGGTCCGGATCCCGGCCGGCGTACGACTGCTCGACCGCGGGCGAGCCGGCGGCCTGCTGCTCGGCGTACCGGTTCCGGCGGGCGAAGGACAACTCGGTCGGGTTGAGCGGGGCCTGCCATCGGATCCCGGCCGGCTCCCGATAGTCGAGGTCCTGATATGCCTCGATGGTCAGCTTGACGAGTTGCGTGGGGACCGCGCTCATCGGTCCCACTCCCGGCGCAGGATCTCCAGCACCTGCTCGGTGGCGCGGCGGACGACGATCTCCAGTTCGTCGTCGGCCCGCGGCGCGGCCGACGCCGCCGGCCGGGGCTCAGGCACCGGCCCGATCTCGGTGATGATCTCGCCGATCGTCACGGCCATCGGGCACCGCCCGCGCCGACCACGACGCCGGCGCCCGGAGCGCGGCCGCCCGACCCGCCGGGCACCTCCTTGAGGACCAATCCGCGGTGGGCGATCTCGATCGACTCGATGGCCACCGCGGACGCCTGGGCGTCCAGGTCGGGACCCGTGACCCGCACCGGCCAGCCCCCGGTGAACGCCCACACCCGCACTGGAGCGAGCCCGCCCGCCTCGGTCCCCATCAACACGACGGTGCCGTCCCGGGGTGTCACCACGCCGTCGGTGCGGAATTCGCCGAACCAGGCCCACAGGTCGGTCGACGGGCCGACCCCGCGGCTGAGCACCAGATTCGCCGACGCTGCCCGGACGGGCAACCGGTGCGCAAACCGGTTCTCCCCGCCCTCGTGGTACTCCTCGACCGTCACCTCGGCGGTCAGTCCGGTGCACCGGGCAAACCCCATCGACGTCAGGCCGTCGATGGCCAACACAAAATGCGCCGTCAGGAACGGCGACGCGGCGGGAGCCGACAGCGGCAACATCAGGCGGTCTCGATTTCGATGCCTTCGCAGGCGAATTCCAGCGATTCGATCGCGACGTCGGTCCCGGTCGACTTCAGTCCGGGTCCCTCGAGCTTGACGGGCCAGGCGGCGCGGATCTTCCAGGTGACCGCGGGCTCGTGCGCCTCATTCAACAGGCTGACGGTCACGTCGCGGCGTTGAACCTCGCCGAGCGTGGCCGTGTTGTACCACTCGAAGAGGCCGTTGCCCTGCTCGCGGGGGGCAATCCCGCGCTTGAGCGTCACATTGGAGTATTTGCGCAGGCCGGGCTGCTTGTGGGTGGAGAACTGCTTGTCGGCCCCGTCGCGGTACTCCACCACCTCGGTCTCCATGGTCAGCCCGCTGACCTCGGAAAAGCCGACACTGCCTTGCGAGTCACCCCAGCTCACCTGGAAGTAGAGCGATGTCAGCGGGTACATGGGCGGCTCCTCACTCGGACAGGCGCTTGTGGCTGAAGCGGAACACGACGAACTCGGCGGGTTTGGCCGGCGCGATCGCGACCTCGGTGATGACCAACCCGTTGTCGACATCGGCCTCGGTCATCGTCTCCCCCAGCCCCACCCGGACCCGGAACGCGTGCTCGGGCTTGGCGCCCGCGAGCGCCCCGGCCCGCCACTGCTGGTCGAGGAAGTTCTCGATCGAGACCTTGATGCGGATCCACGTCTGGGCCGTATTCGGCTCGAACACCACCCACTGCGTGGCCCGTTCGACGGAGGTCTCGATCATGGTGAACAGCCGGCGGACATTGACATAGCGCCAGGCGGTGTCGTCCGTGGCCGTCCGGGCGCCCCACAGCCGCGTGCCGCGGCCGGGAAAGGCCCGGATCAGATTGATTCCGGCCGGGTTGAGCAGGTCCTGGCGCCGTTGGGTATACGTCTGCGACAGCCCGACGACGCCGGTCAGGGCCTCGTTGCCGGGTGCCTTGTGGACTCCGCGCAGCCGGTCGGTGCGGGCGAAGACGCCCGCGACGAAGCCCGACGCCGGGACGGTGGCGAACCGGTCGCCGGCGTCGGGGTCGATCGTGACGATCCGCAGGTGCGGCGCGTACAGCGCGGCCGCCGCGCTCGACAGGTACGTGTTGCGCCAGGCGAGCAGGTCCTGGTCGCCCAGGTCGGGCGCGTCAACCAGGGCGAACCGGCGGAACTCCTCGCAATGTGCGACCACCTTGCCCACGACATCCGCCTGCAGCAGCGGGTCCCCGAAGGCGAGCGAGTCGGGCGCGATGACGAGCGCCGGCTCGGGGACCTCCTCCAGCCGCGTCAGGCCCTGCCGGAAGTCGTCCGGGCTCGCCGGCTGGTCCGAACCGATCGTCGTCGCCTCGGTGTAGCCGGGCCGGGCCGGGCCGGAGACCGCGGGTGCACCCGCGTCGCGGGGGGCGACGGTCACGTAGGCCGAGGCGCCGTTGATCACCCCGTCCCGGGCGAAGTACTGCGGGTGGTCCGGGCTGAGCGACAGCCCGGCGAAACTCTCCGCCGGCGCCCCGGCCACGGCGACATCGAGCGCGAACCGCTCCGCGCTCACCGTCGCGCTCTCGATCGCGTACAGGCCGAACCGGTCCTGGTCGCGATCGGGCACCGCGGTGCCCGGCGTGAACCGCAGCACGTATACCTGCCCGCCATGCGACTCCACCCCCACGATGGGCGCGAACGTGCCGCCGAGGTCGAGTCGGTCGCCCACCCGCGGCTCGACCGCCGCCCGCACGGCCAGGCCCGCGTCGGCGTCGGTCTGCAGGGTGAAGGCGGCGGCGGTGTACGTGTGGGCGGGGTTCGGCTCCGGGGCGAGGGCAAAGGAGCCGGCCGTGCGCGTCGCGACGACCGCCGGCGCGCCCTCGCCGGTGAATGTCACCCGGGTGCCGGCGGGCAGGAATCCGTAGCCCGCCTCGACCACCGCCGGGGTCAGCCCGGCCAGGCTCAGCCCGGCGTCCGCCAGGACGACGACGACGGCGGGCGCGTCGACCCAGACCTGGCCGTTCGCCGGTGCGGTCGAGCCCACCACGGCGAACCGCTTGTCCCTGGCCTCCCAGTCGGCGGTCCGGCCGTCGACCGTCGTCAGCCGGGCCGCGGCGCTCGCCGCGCCGCGGGCGGCAAGATCCTCCGGCGCCGGCGCCGTGGCCGGGTTCTCGAATGTCAATGCGGACAGGGGCACGCTCGCCGTCGGCGGCTCTCCCGAGACCGCGCCGCCGATCTTCGCCAGGGCGCCGTACCGGGTGCGCCGGCGGACGAACGCGGCGCCGTCCACCGCTCCCCACGGCTGGTCCAGCGTCAGCGTCACGCCCGCACCCGCGGGCCGGACGTCAGTCACGACGGCGTCGGCGCGCCCCCCGTTTGCGGCCGTGGCCACCACCACGTCGCCCGGCTTGAAGCCCTTTCCGGAGGCCAGGAACGCCGAGCCGGCGCTCGCCTCGACGGCGCCCGCGATCACCGACCCGGCGGGTACTCGCACCGACGCCTTCGCGCTCAGCGTGATGGCGGTCTCGGTCGATGACACCACCGTGCCCCGCACGGGGGCGGCCACCGTGCCCTCGGCGGGCGCGGCCACGATGGCGATCGGGTCGCCGGGGCGCAGCCCCACGGTCGAGGCGACCGGCAGGGTATGCGTGCCGGCGGCGGTCACGTCGACCGACGGGCCGGTCGTGACCGTCCGAAAGAACATCCCCGAGGCGCCGGCCGCGTCGGCGCGGACGCCGATCGAGACCGCATTCGCCCAGGACCCCGGCGAGGTCGCCGCGAGCCGGAAACTCGCCCGGCCCGCGCCGTCGAAGGCCGTCCAGGCGGCACTCGTCGACGGGTCCACCCGGACCACCCAGGCCGCGGGGCCGCCATTCTCGAAGAACCCGAACACGGACTCCCCCGTGTGCCCGCGGGCGGTGGGCGCCCCGAACGTGCGCACGAAGTCCTCCCACCCGGTGACCCGCGTCGGCGCCAGCACCGGACCCTTGCGGGTGACGCCGAGCACCGCGAGCACACTCGTGCTGGCGCCCGCGATGGGCTGCGGGCCGGAGGGGACCTCCTCGATGTAGACGCCCGGCGATTGATACGTCACGCTGCTCTCCTCGGCTCGGCCACTCAGGGTGGATCAGGTGGTGTCGACGGCCCGCAGACGGGTGGTCCGCCGCGCGAAGTCCATGGCGAACCCGCGCAGGATCCGGCCGTCGACCAGCAGGTCGGCGGGCGTGAGGTCGGCCGTCCATCGGGTGGGCGCCGACCGGTAAACGCCCGGATCGGCCGTCTCGACCACAGCAATGTCGGGGTGGGCGGCCGGCCCGCGGCGGGCTCGGGCGGTGAGCCGGGCGCCGGTCCGCGGGTCGCCGGCCGGATCGGCGAGGATCACCTCGAGCACCTGCGCCACGGCAGGCAGGGCGACCTCCACTTCGGGCTCGGTCAGCGGCACCTCGACGCCCGCGGCGGGCAGCCCGGGGACGGGCGGCAGGTCCAGCAGTTGGGCGACGGCGCCGTCGGCGATCGTCACAACGAGCACTGGACCGGGGCCCGATCCCGGCGCGGCGGGCGCCGGATCGACCGCCGGCGAGGCGGGCGCCGGCGTCGGCCGGAGGCCGCCGATGTCGCGGCCGACGCAGACAATCGTCCCGGCCGCGATCCGAACCGACCACCGGTGCGGATCGCGAACCCGCAGCTGCGCGTGCAGCGCGGTGATCGGTCGGCGAGTGGAGGCATGGATCACCCGCACCAGGTGCCGCTGGGTCGTGGTGACGGTCGCCGGCATCATGGCAGGTCCACATACTCGACGCGGTGCGCGCGGACCCGCACTGAACCCTCGCCTGCCAGCACGGCGATCGGGGCGACGTCGACCCGATAGAACAACCCCAGCCGACCCGGCCGGCCGAGCATGCCCCAGATCTGGCTGCGTTCGTCGGCGGATGGGGCCTCGAGCCGAATCGTCAGGCTCTCGAGCTCTTCGCTCAGCGGGGGCGGCAGGACCGGCGGGCGGAGCACCGGCGTCGTATGGAACGCCTGGATGATCCGGGCGAGGCGCGTCTGGGCCTCGTCATGCGGCCCGAAGTAGGTCACCAGGTAGCGCAGGACCAGGGCGAGCGGAGGCCGCACGAGCCCGGCGAGCCCGGCCACGAGCGGCTGGTTGCGCAGGTGCGAGTGCTCCTCGACCGCAACCAGCGCGAGCGCGGCCTTATTGCCGCTCGGTGGCGACGATTCGGCCTGGGACAGCGAATGCAACTCGACCCAGTCCCCCAGGTCGGGCGTCGCCCGGCGGATCACGTCGCGCATGGCCTCGCTGACGTCGCGGATCACTCCCGTGAGTCCCTTCTCACTCGGTCAGGGTGACCGGCGGGGATCACCGTCGACTCACGACGCCATCACGGCCCGGTCACCGCGGCGCCGGCGGCGCTTCGCCGGGCAGGCGGGACACTCGATCGAGCGCGCGGTCCACGATCCCCGCCAACCGCGTGATCTCGCGGCGAGCCCGCTCGAGGTCGGCGACCAGAGCCGTCACGGTCACGCGGTGGCCCGAATCGCCGCGCATCAGGCGGGCATACAGCGCGACGGTCTCCGGCATCGGGTCCGCACCGAGTTCGTCCCGCAGGGTGCGGCGGCAGCGCTCGAACTGGCGCTCCACCAGGTCATCGCGCCCCGCCGCGGCATAGGCGGTCATCAGGTGGCGGTACAGATCCTCCCGCAGCGGCTCGAGTTCGAGGGCGCCCGCACCGAACCGAGTCACGGCCGCCACGTCACCGCGGGCACCGTGAAACTGAACGAGGTAGTCCAGGGCGGCAATGTACAGATCCTCGAACCGATGCCGGTCCGCAAGCACCCACTCGTCGTCGCACGGCTCCACCAGGGCACCGCGATACAAATCCGTGGCGCGTTCGAGGTGTTCGGCGCCGCAGTCCGTCATGGCCCCCGCGCCCGTGCGCAGCACCGGCGCGACGAGCCGTTCGAAAACGTCGACGTCGACCGTGAGGGCGGCGTCCGGATTCAGCGCGACAATCCGGCTCCCGGACGCCGCCACCAAGTCGACGCCGACGGCGCGGCGCACCTCCTGCCGCAAGCGCCACAGGGCGGTGTTCAGGCGCCGGCGCGCCGCGCCCTCCGGGCATCCCGCGAAGAGTTGGGCCAGGGTGCTCGAACGCGTCCGCCCGTGCCGCGGCGCAAGCGCCAAGTAGGCGCAGAGCAGCGCCGTACCGGGCGACAGGTTCACCGGTCGATCGTCGGCAAGAAGAGTGGGCGGGCCAAAGAGGTTCAATAGCAGTCCGGCTGCCACACTCAAGGGTAAAGCGCAGAGTGCGAGATTCCTGCCAACGACGCACCTTTTGCGGTCCTTGGGACGACCGCCGCTTCTTGCGCAACGCGTCCTTGACGACGCCGCCTTCTCCAGCCCTACGGCTTGCCCGTCGGGCCGTCCAATCGCTCGTCCGGCTGCGTCGGCGGCGGCACCGGCACGGGCAACCCCTCGACGCCCTCGTCCCGCAACTCCTGCGCGGCGTGCTTTCACCCGCACCCGGGCGATGATGGCGACGAGATGCGCAAGCGGACCCCGCGGGGAAGCTGATAACCATGGTGCATGGAAGCTGAGCAGCATGTGACCGAAGTCCCGACCGCCTGGTACAACATCGCCGCCGACTTGCCCGAGCCCATTCCACCGCACCTGCACCCGGCCACCGGTGAGCCCGTCACCGTCGCCGACCTGCAGGGACTGTTTCCCCGCGCATTGGCCGAGCAGGAACTCGCGCAGGACCGCTACATCCAGATCCCGGAACCCATCCGTGACGTCTTCGCCTCGTGGCGGGCAACCCCGCTGCTGCGGGCGCGCCGGCTGGAACGAGCGCTGGGCACGCGGTCGCGGATCTACCTGAAGTACGAGGGCGCGAGCCCGGTGGGCAGCCACAAGCCCAACTCCGCCGTCGCGCAGGCGTACTACAACGCCCAGGAGGGCGTCACCAAGCTGACGACCGAGACCGGCGCCGGGCAGTGGGGCAGCGCGCTGGCCTTCGCGGGCGCGATGTTCGGCGTCGACGTCGAGGTGTGGCAGGTGCGGGCGTCCTACGAATCGAAGCCCTACCGCCGCTACCTCATGGAGCTGTACGGCGGCCGAGTGCACTCCAGCCCCTCGGAACTCACCGCCGCCGGACGGGCCATCCGACGGGAGCGCCCGGACACCTCCGGCAGTCTCGGCATGGCCGTGAGCGAGGCGGTCGAGGTCGCCATGGCCGATCCGCACGCGCGCTACGCCCTCGGCAGCGTGCTCAACCACGTCGTCCTGCACCAAACCGTGATCGGCCTGGAGGCCATCGCCCAACTCGCCAACTACGGCGAAGGCACCGCCGACGTGGTGATCGGCTGCGCCGGCGGCGGCTCCAACCTCGCCGGACTCGCCTTCCCGTTCCTGCGGGACGTCCTGACCGGCGCCGCCGGCACCCGGGTGATCGCGGCCGAGCCCGCCGCGTGCCCCTCGCTGACCAAGGGCGAATACCGCTACGACCACGGCGACTTCTCCGGCATGACCCCGCTGCTGAAGATGTACACGCTCGGCAAGGACTTCGTGCCCGACCCCATCCACGCCGGCGGGTTGCGCTACCACGGCATGTCCCCCGCGCTCAGCCACACCGCGCACCTCGGGCTGGTGTCCCCCGTGGCGATCGAGCAGACGCCGGCCTTCCACGCAGGCATCCTCCTCGCCCGCACCGAGGGCATCGTCCCGGCCCCCGAGTCCACGCACGCCCTGGCCGCCGCGCTGAGCCACATCGAGGCGTCGGACCGGGAAGAGGTCATCGTGGTCGGCCTGTCCGGCCACGGTCAACTGGACCTGCCCGCCTACCAGTCCTTCCTCCCCGGCTACCCGCGGTAGCCGGCTTGACCGCGACAACCGGCGCGGCGCCGCCCTGCGGCGCCGCTTTCCGGCGATGTCGGACGTCGCGATTCCCGTCCACTCGGGACGAACGTCCCGAGATTCGACAGCATAGAAACATGTACGCTTCGATATAGTTTAGGCGAGTCGGGGTCCGCACCCAGCTCGGGCCGGGTGGGCCGGCGATCTCCGGGGAGTGCGATGAGACGAGGAAACACGACCCTTTTGCAGCGATGGCGGCGATTTACCAGGTTTGCCCCGATCGCCGTTACAATCCTGGTGCTCTGGGAATTCGCCGCCCGGGTCCGAACGAACCTCGGGCCGAGGCAGGTCGCCTCCGGTGTCGCATTGACCCTGCTCCTGTTCGGCTTGCGCAGGTGGCCCTTTCAGGTCGCCGCGCTCTCGCTCGCGCCGATCGCGTGGATCGTCTCGCAACCATCCGTCCCGGGCTCCGTCGCGCTGGCGTCGCCGTTGACGATCTGTGCGTTCCTTGTCGCCGGGAAGCCACGATTCGTCGGCTACGGGTATGCGGTTGCCTGCGCGTGCATCGGGGCGTTCGTCAATCCGTCAACGGCGATCGTGAACGACCTCATCGAATGGGCATTCGTCTTTACCGGCGCCGCCCTTGTCGGCGAGGCGGGACGATACTTGCGTCGATCCGTCGGATCCATCGAGGAGGGCTACCGCGAACGCGAACGCCACCAACGCCACCTGATCGCGCGGGAACTCCACGACACCACGGCCTACGACCTGACCACCATCATCATGACCCTGGAACGTCAACGCATTCGGGGGATTCCCGATCCCGAGATGGCGCAGGAGGTCGATTACATGGTCCTGGTCGGGCGGCAGTCGGTCTCGAACCTCCGCGGGATCCTGCACCTGCTCCGCGAGGACTCCCAACCGTCCGGCGGATTCGATACGGACGACTGGCCACTGCGGTCGAGAGCTGCCCTCGACACGGTACTCGCGGAGGCCGAGGCGACCCTCCGGCAAGCGGGACTCACGCCCACCGTCACGCATATCGCGGGCGAGACCCCGATCTCGCTGTCGGTCCGAACGGTCATCATGCGCACGACGCGCGAGTGCGTCGCGAATATGGCGAAGTACGCCCTGCCAGGAAGCGACTGCCTCATCATGCTCGAGGAAGGGACGCACGAGGTCGAACTGCTTTTCGTAAACCAAGTTCCTGGCTCGGCCCGCCGCGACGCCGCCCTGACCTCCCAGTTGGGCCTGGTGGGCATCCGGGAGCGCGTCGAGATGGTGGGCGGCACCTTCACCGCCCGCCGGAGCGGGAACCAGTGGATTGCCCACACGTCGATTCCACATTCGGACACCCTCGGTGTCCTGACGTCGCCGCCCGGCCGGAACAGACCGAAGGACGTTGCATGATGCCGGCGAGCACCCCGCCGGACGAACCGGCCCGGCCGCATTCCTCGGAACAGCTTCGCGTGGTCCTCATCGACGATGATCCGATGGTGATCGCCACCCTCGAGAACTACCTGGCCATCGCCGACCGCATCGACATCGTTGCGACCGCCCACGACGGCGCCGAGGCGGTCCGACTCGTGACGGAGTACGCGCCGGATGTCGTCGTGATGGACATCCGGATGGCGGGCGTCGACGGAATTGCCGCGACGACGGCTCTGGTCCGGCGATTTCCCGACGTCAAGGTCGTGATCCTGACGACTTTCGACAATGACGACCACCTCCTGACCGCGCTCGACGCAGGCGCGTCCGGATTCCTGCTCAAGAGCAGCAGCCCGCAGGAGATCATTGCGGCGATCACGCAGGCGCACGAGGGGAACAAGGTCGTCTCGCCGGGGCCGACGACCAGACTCATTGACAACTACCTTCGCCAGTCCGTGCCGCCGAAGCGACGGCACGACGTCGAACTTTCCGCTCGCGAGACCGAAGTACTGGCGCTCATCTGCCAGGGGAAATCCAATGGTCAGATCGCCCAGACGCTCTACGTCGGCGAGACGACGGTCAAGACCCACGTCTCGTCTATCATGCGCAAGTTCGGGGTGAGTTCGAGGCTCGAGATCGTCGTCTACGCGTACGAGCACCGCCTCGTGCGCTGACCGACGGGAGGATGGCCGCGCCCTACCGCCGCAGGATGCTCTTGGTCCACTGGGTGGATGACCCGGGGGCGTTCAGGCGGGAGGCTCGACGTGCAAGACAAAGCCGACCGAAGGGACCCCATGATCAAGCTTGCCGCCGCCGCCCTGTCCATCGCGCTCCTGAGCAGCATTCCGGGGAGCCCCGACGCGAGCGCACGGCTCCCGGTTCCCCACCAGGTGCCGCTCGGGTCGCTGTGCCAAACCCTGCATCTGCCCTGGTGTGACTGACTGTCCGAGAGCGACCCGAGATCGGCGAGGCGCCCCGCGCCTCGCCGATCTCGGGTCAGGGTTTCGCCCGCGTCGGTTTCCAGCGACCTGTCATGTCGGCGAGGACGTCCTCGAGCCGTCCTCGACGCACGGTGATCGATTGTGGTTCGACCCCCCATCGCGTCAACTCCGCAACGACAACGGCGGGATCCCACGCGTGCACCACAACGGCGTCGGGCCACTCATCGACGGACAGCGCACCGTCGAGTGCCGCGAGCGCGCGCAGTGTTGCCGAACGGAGGGCGCAGGAGTGCCTGCTCACCCTGACCCGCGCCGGAATGCCGGACGCCGCGACGATCGCCTCCGGAGCCCCCGTGACAATGGCCACGCCATTGACGATCAGCGTCACCACATCGCAGAGCCGCTCCGCCTCGGTCGCCCGGTGTGTCAGCAGCAGGAGAGTCGCCCCGTCGGGCAGGAGGCCGACCACCTGGTCGATCGTGCCGGTGGGGACCGAATGCGTATCCTCGGCCACGAGGATCGACTCCGCCACGACGGCCGTGCGGGCCAGGGCGAGCCGCCACTTGGCGTTCTCGCTGAGCCGGCCGATGCGCTGCCCGGCTTCCGGCTCGAGGCCGAACCGGTGCATCGCCGTCGCCGCGAGTGAAGCATCGCCCCCACCGCGGGTCGCCCGGATCGAAAGGTCGGCGGACACGGTCCGCCGGGAATGGTCCCGGGGGTCGCCCATACGTACGACCCCGTCCCGGGACGCCCGATCCCCTCGCGTCGGCGGCCGGCCCCACACAAGTACAGCACCCCCACCAGGGCGCCTACGCCCGGTCATGAGATCCGCGAGTTCCTCGACGCCGCTGCCGTGCTCCCCCACAATTGCGTGCCTCGTCCCCGCGCGCACCGTCAGCGTGAGCCCGGCGGGGCCGGCGCCCCGACGGCCCCAGACCCGCCGCAGCGAGACCGCCGCCCGCCGTTCGTCCTGGCGGGCGGCGGCCGACGCCGGCGGGATGGGCGGAGGTTCAGGTCCGCTCCCCCGCGAAAGCACGACCGACCACCTCCCGCAGGATTCGGTCGGCCAGCAGCTCCACGTCGGCGATCTCCCTTGTATCGCACTCCCCCACGCCGATTCCGCGCACGAACGCACGTTCCGCCGTCGTCAATTCGCCGAGCCGCACTCGACCGCCGAGGTGAATGTGGCGCACCGGATATCCCAGGAGCCCTTCCGCCGGCGAGGAGCCCGCGGTACCGCTGGATTGACCCAAGGAACAGGAGAACGTCCACAACCGGGCCCGCCGCAACGCGGATGCCTGAGTGCCGACGAGCGTGCGGGCCGCCTTGAGCCACCGGCCCGCGTAGAGCGGTGACCCGATGACCACCGCGTCGGCCGAGTCCAGGCGGACCGATCCCGGGTCGCGGAACCGTTCGATGCTCCAGCAGCCGTCTCGCCTCGCCACCGCAGAAGCGAGTTGATCGGCGACCTCGTGCGTGGTGTGGTGCCGGGAGGCGCTGACGATGACCAGACGCATGGCTTCCTCCTCAGCGCGGGCCGTTGTCCCAACGGAAGGTGCGGACGGCGAGCCCCACCAACACCACTCCGGCGAGCAGGGACAGGGCGAAAGTGGCGAACCACGGGTGAACCTGAGCCGAGTTTCCCGTCGCCCAGAACACCAGATCGGTGAGCAGGCTTGTCGGCACCCAGCTCAGGACCTGGACGACGCCGTCGGGCATGATCGAGTACGGCACCGATGCGCCGCTCAGGAAGAGCCCGGTCACCTGAATCATGGTGGCCAGGTTCGTCGCGAGCTGTCCGGAACCGACGACCCCACCGAGTAGATAGCCGAGCCCGAGGAACACCGCGAGTCCGCCGAGGACGGCTGGAATGAGGCGGACAATGCTGTCCCACGGCACGAGCCCGAGGCCGGCGCCGACGACGATGACCACGGCCGACAGGACGAATGCGGTCACCGCCCGGACGAGGAGGTGCGTGCCGATGAACTCGGAGCGGGACACGGGCGTGGCCCCGAGTACCCGGAGCGTGCCGTGCTCCCGGTAGCCCGCGATCGGGCCTGCGGTCAGAGTCAACGCGACACCGGTCACCGCCAGGTACACGGCCAGCGGAACGACGATCGAGCCGAAATCCGGGCCCTCCCCTTCGCCTTCGAGGAGGAGATTCATCGCGAGGAACATGAACATCATGCCGAAGGGAAAGATCAGCACGAAGACGAAGTAAGACTTATTACGCGTCATCTCCCACACATGAAGTCGATAAAGAGGTCCCCGGCTGCGCGACCCGACGGCGGCGCGAGTGGAATCAACGGCGGTCATGCTCGTACTCCTTCGAGTTCCGGAACCGGGGGCGCTTCGCTCCAGTTCTTTCCCGTATGGCGGAAATAGACATCCGACAGCTGCCGCGTCCGGACAGAGATGTCGTGGACCCCGGGGATGCGGGTCAAAGCGAAAAGGGCCGCGTCGGTGTCGGTGGCGTGCAGGACGAGTTCATCCGGTTCGACGCCGCGTTCGACCCGGCCTACCCGAGGCAGGTCGTGCTTTCGCAGCACCTCGAGCCCGCCCGGATAGCGGAACGACAGCCGGCGGTCTCCGCCCAGGTCGCGAATCAGGTCAGCGGGATGGCCCTCGATCACGCACCGGCCGACGTCGATGATCGCCACGCGATCACAGACGCGTTCGGCCTCGTCCATGAGATGCGTCGACAGGATGATCGACACCCCGCGGTCCCGGGTCCGTTCGAGGAACGCCCACAGGTCCTGACGGGCGACTGGGTCCAGGCCGGTGGACGGCTCGTCCAGGATGAGCAGCCGGGGGTCGCCCACCAACGCCAGGGCGACATTGAGCCGCTGCCGCTGGCCGCCCGAGAGCTTGGTGACCCGCCGCTCGCAGAAAGAATCCATCGACAGTTCGGCGATCACCTCGTCCACGTCGAGCGGCCGGGGATAGAACGAGGCCCAGGTCCGCAGGATCTCCCGCACCGTGAGGAACTCGAAAAGCTGGACCTCCTGTGGCTGGATGCAGGCGACCGCGCGCAACTGATCGCGACTCGTGACGGGATCGAGGCCGAGCGTGCGAACGCGGCCGCTATCCGCGAACCGCATCCCCATCGCGATCTCCAGGGACGTGGTTTTTCCTGCGCCGTTGGGACCCAGCAACCCGAAAATGGACCCCGCGGGAACCTGGAGTGTCATTCCGCGCAGGCCCCGGACGGAGGCCCGCCGGACCTGGTAGTTCTTGCTGACGTCGACCATGTCGAGGGAGAGTTCGTTGTCACGCATGTCGGTAACCTCCGGTGGCGATGAGCCGGGACGAATCGGGGTCGCTGCCCGCAGCGACCAGTCCGGCCAGGCACTCCTCGGCGGGGTTGAGGCCCAGCCGATTGATATCCATGTGGGCGAGATGCGTCGCCCGGTCCAGGGCCGCGGCCGGACAAGAACCGTCCATGGCCCGCATCAGGCTCTCGGCGAGAGCACCGACGTGGACCGCCGCTGATCGCCCGGCGCGCGATTCCGCCGCCGCGACCGTGTCGATCGCGCTCCGCAGCTCGATCGCCGTCAATCGGGCGAGCCGCAGTCGTGGGCTCCACAGCGCACGGTGAGCGGCGAGGAAACCCGGACCGAAATGGGTGGCCAGGGCCCTCAGATAGGCGGCGGCGAATGCTGCCCGGGCCCGGATGTCCCACGTCCAGATCTGCTCGCGCAAACACCAGTCCGAGGATCTGTGGAAATGGTCCTCGGCCAACCTGAGCGCGGCGCCCGATCCGTACTTCTCGCGTTCCGGTGAATAGACCCCGACCGAGACGCCCCGCCGAGCCCCCAAGGTCGACAGTGCCGGATCGGGTACCACGCGGTCGGGCCGCCCGGCCCGGACGGAACTGACCCCGGCCCGGAGCTTCGGAACGAGCCGAAAGGCTCGATCGATCGTGTTCGGTTCCGCGCACATCCGGAACCGGATGTGGACACCCGAGGGGTCGAGATACCGCAGGAAGTGCCAGCGGTCGTACTCCGGATCGGGCCCCAGCCAGGCCGCCATGAGCGGAAGGAGGGCATCGGTGTTCTCCGCCGGCCCGGCGTAGAGCCTCAGATAAAGCCAATCCTCGCGGATACCGGCGTTCGTGCTCACGTGTCGTCTCCTTCCGGCCACGAAATGCAGGCCACGTATTCGCTGACGCAGGGCCGATCCTGCGCCGTGCGGGAGACGTGTCCGGTCCGGTCGGGCAGGGCCTCGACCAGGACGACCTCGGTCGTTCCCGGCGCCAGCCACCGTTCCAGGCAGCGCAGCGAGAGCGGCGCCGACAAGTCGACGTAAAGGGGCTTGCGCAGGTCGTTCGTACTTCCCCCGGTTGACCCGACCTGGTGCGCGAAGACCTCGGTCGGCAGGCCGTGTTCGCGGGCGAAAGCGTGCCACCAGCGCACTATGGCCACGTCGGCGGCGGGAAACATCGCCTCTCGCTGCACTGGCACCCACCAGGTGGCGCGTCCGGTCACGAGGCGGCCGTGTTGCTCGCGAGGGATCGCCGCAACCCTTCCTCGGGGCCGGTTCCGGTGACCGTACTGACGCTTTGCGTAGTCCGAGTGCATCGGAAAGCGGACCCAGGGATCCGACAGCAGGGCGAGCCATCGGAAGTAGGACGGGAGCAGATGCTGCGGGGTCAGCCCCAGATAGGCGAGACCCACCGGCTCCGCGCCCGCCAGAAAGACGGCCTCGGTCGCGGGGTCGTGGCACAGCCGAAGCTCATCGAGCCCCACGCCGAGCAGGCCCTGGGGCTCCCCTGGAAGCCGCAACTCGGGAAGCACGCCGGCACAGGCGGCCTGCCCCGTGTTGCACGATGCCCAGACCTCCAACTCCAGGACGGTCTCGGGGGTCCACAGGCTATGGATGTGCCGGCGGAGCCGAGCGCGGTAGTCGCGTCCGAAGAGCCGGTGGTACCGCGCTTGGAGCGCACCGTTGCCGGATCCGAACGAGTTCACGACGGTGCGGCCGTTCCCGTCGGCGAGGGCCTGGATGGAGGGGGCCGCGAACTGGAGGTAGGCACCGAGGTGCCGGGCGACCGCGGTGGGTCCGACGCCGGTCCGACGCTCCAGCTTCTCCTCGGCGCCGATCATGAGGTCGCGCCGCAAGGCCGTCATAGCCTCCGGATCGCCGTCGTTGTCGATGGCCAATCGCATGAAGAAGCTCAGCGGATCGCGGCAGACTCCCCCTCGCCCGTAGAGCGCGACGAAACGAGAGACCATCAGGTCGTATCCGTGGGAGCGGAACACCTCCGGCTCCACCAACTCCGCCAGGGCATCCAGGTCCTGCGCGACCGCAGGCAGCGCGAGGGGGTCCCCTTCGGCGACCGTCGCCTCCCGGTCCTCATACACGAGACCGCCGGGCCGCTCGCCCAACTCGCCCTCGTCGAAGACCTGGGTGCCGATGGTTCGCACCCGGTCCAGAAGGCTGAGGCGGGCATCGGTCGAGGCCTCGACGAATCGCTCACTGAGTTGACGCAACACGGCGATCTCGGTCGGTTCGACCGCGGCCACTCCGCAGACAAAGAGCTCAGACAGGACGTCGTACGGGTCCTGGGTCCGCGCCCACGGGATCACCGGCCGGACCACGCCCGTGTCGAGGAGCCGCCTGACCCGAGTCTCGGGGTCTCGACCGCCGACCGAGTCGGCCACGTCGCGGGGTGTGATCGGCCCCGAACCGTCGACCCGATCGGCCCAGCCTCGCACGTGCTCGGCGTCGACGACCGTCTCCTCACGGAACACAATCCCGTCCCGAAAGACGTGGCGGGGAATCAAGGCCAAGTCGGCATGAGCGTCGACCTGCGCCTTGACGGGCGATGGCGCGATCCGCAGATCGTCGCCCGATTGCTCGAGCACACCTGCCTGCAGCAGCGCAATCGCCAGGTGATACGCCACCAGGGCGACACCACGCCCCCGGGCGGGCCGTCCGAGCTCCGCGACCGTCGTCAGCCCCGAGAACGGGCTGGTCTTGCGCGAAGTGCGGGCCACGTAGAGGTAGATCGATCGCAGGAACTTCGCCGACGACGTGCTGACGTGCCCGTCCTGGAGGGCGCGCACGAAGTCGGGGGCCGCGACCGCGAGTGCGGCGCGGAAGTCTTCGTCAGCGAGGGTTCGCCGCAGGGCCTCGGCCAGGTCCCGTTCCTGACGGGCGAGCGCCGCACTCAGTTCGTCCAGGAGCGCATCCCGCTCGCCGACCGCCCGGTCCCAAGACCTACAGAGGCCCGCCAGTCGCCCGTCGAGCCGGGGATCGTCGCTCAGACCGGACTGCGCGGAGGCGAATACTCGCCGCTTCGCGCTGAGGACCCGGCGCCGGAGCCGGGAATCTTCTACGGTCGGCACTTCGGCAAATAGCGCGTCGAGCAGGGCGACGCGTTGCTCGTCCAACTCGCGCTCGAGGCCGTCGAGACCGTCGAGGGCCTGCAGGACTGCACTTTCGGGGGCGGGAAGGGCATCGACTGCCAGACCGCCGTACCGCCCCAGGCGGAGTGCGCCCCAGGTGCCCGGCGCTGTCAGGTTCACGGTGGTGAGTGTCATGATCCCGCGGTCTCCAACGCGCGCTGAATGGAAAGGACGATGCCCGCCGCGAACGTCACCAGGACGAAGACCGCGAAGACGAGAGCCGCCATGCCGTAGGCGGCGTATCCGAACCGAGTCCGTCGGGCGGCGCGGGCGAGCGCCGGGGGAAGCTCGCGACCGAGCACGCGGTGCTTCAGATAGGCCATTGACTTGCCCCGGATGTCGATGAGACCCGTCGCCGCTTCGACCGCCCCGACCGTGTCGCTCGGAATGAACGGGTTGAGATTCGCCAAGAGCATCAAGAGCTGGAACGTAAGCAGAAATCCGGCCACCGTCGCCCACGTCCCGTCGGCCCGCAGCGCCAGGAAAGCGGTCAACCCGCACACCCACCCGTCGCTGACCATGCCGGCCACCGCGATCGAGCAACGGCCTGCCCGGGACCTGACCTGGTAGGAGTCCGTCCGGTCGACGTAGGCGACCGGCGCGACCCACAGCACCAGCGCGAATCCGAGACCACGAATCGGATGCCCCTGCACGCCCGCGACTATCCCGTGCCACGATTCGTGCAGGAGAACGCCGAGCAGCTGAATGCCGGCCGCGATGAAGAAGGCGCGGGTGGGCGCCCGGTCCAGGGCCAATCCCTGGTGCGCGAGCACGGTGAAACCGGCCACGTACCCCAGCACGGCCGCCACGCAGGCCGCGATGCCCAGCGGGACGAGCGGGAGTCGCGACAACCCTGCGACAATCGGCGCCAATACCCGGCCGAATCCACGCCAGACGAGGAATCTCGGCAGGACCCAGCTCATCATTCCGCGGCGGCGCCGCGGCGGCTCGGTTCCCTCGAGCAACGCTTTGTCCCGAAGTGAATCGATCAAGCGCTCGATCCGCCCAGCATCCACCGAGGCGCCCCCGCTCGTCCGCAACAGCGCGGCGAGATCCGCGGTGGTCAGTTCACCGTCGAATCGATCCACCACCGCGGCGGCGGTGGAGCCCAGGCGGTGGTATTGGCCGGTGACCGTGTCGTGGAGCAACACATGGTCGTCCATTCCGACGACGCTTTCGACCCCATCCCGCAGGCGAGGTCTCAACGGCTCAACCATCGGGTTCCTCCTTTCCTCCAAAACGCCGGTGCCGGGGTGGCGGGAGTCCGGCTGAACGCCCGCCACCCCTTGCACTCAGCCCAGGGTCGAAGCGCTGCCCAAGCTGGCAGCGGACGAACCGGGACACGATGCCGTACTGGACGTGCTGGCGCTGAAGACGCAGCCGAGCGCGTTGCCCTCGGGGATCTCCTCGACGCCGAAATCGTCCGCGCAGTTCAGATCGATCTCGCTGTTCATGCAGTCCACCTCCTTTCCTTTGCCGAGTGGCATGTCGTCAGAGGCAGGATCAGATCACGCGCGGGGATCACCCGAGGCACGCCGCGGTGCTCGCGCTGCCCGCGGTGGACGTGGGACACGAGGCGGTGCTCGCGCTGCCCGAGGTGCTGAATGAGCCCAGAGCGTTGCCCTCCGGGACCTGCTCGACGTCGAGGTCATCGGTCATGAGATCGATTCGACCGTCGTTCTCCATGATGTGGTTCTCCTTTCATGTGTTCTCGATGGCGGCATCGGCGGCGGCCGCCGGCTCGCTGCCGGCGACCGGGCACTATCAGCCGTAGGAGGAGGCGGTGGTGAAGCTGGACGCCGACGTCGCCGGGCAGGACGCCGACGACGCCGACCCCGCTGTCGAGAAACAACCGAGCGCGTTGCCGTCGTTCATCGTCTCGACGTCGAGGTCCTCGGCGAAGAGGTCGATCTGCGGGTTCTCCATGGTTCTCTCCTTGTCTTTTCGAACGGCTCTGGACATGCTCAGCCGAGGGTCGATGCCGTGGTGAGCGTCGCCGCGGAGGACCCGGGGCACGATGCCGTGCTGGCGCTGGCCGCGCTGAAGAAGCTTCCGAGCGCGTTGCCGTCGTTCATCGTCTCCACGTCAATGTCCTCGGCGACGAGGTCGATGTGCCGGTCATTGTTCATGATTTTCTCCTTTCTGTTTCTCGGTCGATCGGCGGTGGTTTCCGCGCCGGCGGTCCCGGCGCGGCGCATTGCTTCTCAACGAGTCGAGAAGCGGGTCCGTTGATTGCGTGCAGCAGTTTCGACCAACGTGGCGGCATAGGTCGCGGCGAACATCTGCTGGCGCCCGACCCCGTCGGAACTCAGCGATCGCCGCACGGCGCCCGGGATGAATCCCGCGAAGACCGTTCCCACGAGTCCCAGAGATTGCGTGCGCAGGTGGACGTCGTAGACCACCGCAGCCGAACGCAGCATCGCGATGCGATAGCCGTGTCCCCCACGCCACGAGTCCGCGCGATCGAGATCGACCGCGGCCGAGACGATCCCACCCGCACGGGCAAATTCACGCTGAAGGCCGAAGCCGTCGAGATCGCCCGGGAGGTCGGCGATCCGCGACACGAACTGCGCCGTCACCCGGTAGATCCCGGTCTCGACATCGCGGGGACGCAGCGCGATCACAAAGACCTCGTCCGGTCCGATGCCGTCACTCCAGTTGTCCGCGTCCCTCCGCAAAGCCTCCTGGGCGAGGCTCAAGACGGAACGGGTATCGACGCAGCGGGAGGCGTCGTAAGCCAAGGAGGAATGGCGGTCCCGGAGGGTGTCGAGGACGGTCCGCCCGCCCGGAGCCCGGTCCAGGACCACCTGCGGTCGCCCGGTGCTCACGTCGCGCCGCCGCCGGGCCGCCGCCCGACCATCAGCGGTCGGGCGCCGATGCGCCCAGCTCTCCAGCAGGGCTTGATACGCGGCGAAGTCGGTTCGCATCGGTCAGCCTCCCAACGCCAGCACGGCGGTCATCGGTTCGCGCTCCGGATCCGTGGCGCACGCCCGGTGCCATTCCAGGTCGTCCCAGTCCGCGACCGGCCGGAGCGCGATTCCGAGCGCGTGCGCGGCTTCCAGCGCCACGGCGAGTGAACAGCCGGAGTCCTGGATCACGATCCGGAGGGCGAACGCGGCGTATTTCCTGGCAACTTTGGCGCTGTGTCCGCCGAAGGCGAGGTCAAGGGGCGCGGCACCTTCCGGGACAGTCGCACTGACCCTCGCCAGCGAGTGATCCCGCTCGAGGTAGACGTAGGTGCCCGGGTCGAGGATCGCCGAGTCGCGAACCGCGACGAAGGCCGTAACAGATCCGATGTTGCCGCCCGCGGCGGTCCAGCGGCGCAGCTTGCCGACCGCGGGGTCGACCGGCCGCAGCCCGCAGGAGACGAGCAGGATCGTCGCGACGTCGCGCAGATTCGGCCGGCGGACACCGGCTCGCTCGGACCCGGAACCGCGCCACGGCGCGTCCAGCCGATCGAGGTCGGCCGGCGGGAGCTCGATCCGGGGGCAGCCCGGCCAGTCGCGGAACTCGTACTGGAGCTTGAGGTTCGACGTCTTGTAGTGCGCCTGATGACCCTTCTCGCCGACGAATTGGCGCGGCGGAATGGCCACCGCCTGTTCGTAGACGGCACCGAGCGGCGGTGCGGCGGAGACCGGTCCGCCGCTGACGGCGCATCGTGGACATCCGGGCCGGGTGACGAGCGGAACGGTGGTCGTCGCGAGCGTGGACAGGTCGATCCGAGGGGCGTCCATCGGCAAAGCCGAGGGGACGACCTGACTCACGAAGGCGTGCAGCTCGCGGGCGATGAGGCCGACGGCCAGTTCCCGATGCGGTCCGGGCGGCAGCAGAGGCCCCGCCGAGTCGGCGCATTCATGGCAGGGGGTGAAGGCAGGATCCACGTAGGGGCCGATGTCGAGCAAGCTCCCCGAGAGGCGCACCCTCAGGAGCGCGCGTTCATCCTCCCAGCACTCCCGGGCCACCGCGTCGACGTCGGCGGCCGAGGCCGTGGTCTCCAGATAGACCGTGAGGCACTCCGCGTCGATGCCGGCGCCGGGCGGAACGAGCGTCATCGGCGCGAGCAACTCGGAGACGGCCCGCACCAGGTCCGCATCCCCACGCAACGCGATCCGGGCCGCTCGCAGCCGATCCACCGCGCCGACCCAGGAGGCGTTTGCCCCGGTGGAGTCACCGAGACGAGAGAGCAGACATGCGTACTCGGGGGCCACCGCCGTCAGTGCGCGATCACCGTCGGCACTGAACTCCTCGACGGCTCCGGCCGTCCACAGCAGGGCAAGTGCCTTGAACACCGCGTCCTGCCCCAGTCCGAGCTCGAGGGCGATCGCGGCATGATCGCGCGTTCCGTCGCTCAGTTCGAGCAGGCGCTCCAGGTGTTCAGCGGCGAACCGCCCCGAGAAGACCTGTGGACGGTGCGCGCCGTCGAGCGCGATCCGTTTGCCGTCGCGCCGGAGCCTGACCCCGCGCCGTGCTACTGGCCGCTCGGGAACTTTGAACTGCATGTCGTACTTGGCGGCCTGGCCGATGGCCTCGGCCGTCATCCCTCCGGACATCGTGTGCCCTCCTCTCACGGCAGTGCTGCGATCGCATCGACGGGCGACGCGAGACCACGGAACCGGTCCCCGCAGCGGCGGCATCGGTTCACGGCGACCGTTGATGAAGCACGCACAGCGCCGGTGACCAGGTCGAACGTGCGCACGGTGGCGCCGAGGGATCGGACGGGGCCGGAAGTCTCGGCCAACGCCGCCCGGACGAGTCCGGCGGCGATCACCGCGTGGTGGGGGGCGAACCCCTCCGGCAGGTCGCGGGTGGACGCCGGGAGCGACGATGCGCCGCCGGAATGCTGTTCGAGGCGACGCTCAAAGCAGTGGTAGCAGGCCGTCCGTCCCGGCACGACCATCGGTCCGCATACGAGTCGGGTGGGCAGCAACTCCACGCCCACACACGGGACCCCACGATCGAAGGCAACGGTGTCTACGGTGTCTCGCAGCGCCGGATCGTGACCGCTATGGACGACGACTATCGGGCGGCCGAACGGAATTTCCGCGGGGTAGAGGGTGTCGGTCACCGTCAGCCTGCGCTCGGGAGGTATCTCGAGGCGATCGGCGACGGCCTCGCCGAATCGGTCACGGACCACGAAGAGCGCGTGGGTCAGGAGTGCACAGGTCATCTCGTCCTCGATCTCGGTCAGGCGAAGGGCTGGACGATCGGGTTGATGTCCGGCTCCTGGTGGACGTGGAGCCCCATGGCCGCCGGCGCCCGGTACAGGCGGGGCGTGCCGAGGAACCGCGATCGGTGGATGAACGACAGTGGCATCGCCTGCGGGATCATCGTCTTGACGACGTGCATCCCCACCTGACGGGCTTCGTCCGTCGTGATGTCCACAACGACGGCCTCGGCGCCGACGGCATCGAGGCGCGCCACCGCGGCGGCGAGCGCGTTGCCCTCGTCGGGGATCGCGGGCAGGTCGGCGAGCCTCCGCACCGGCCGATCGCCCTCGAGGAGGAAATCGAAGTTCGCTCGCCGCTCGGGGTGGGCGTTGTACACCGCGCCGCCGACGACGCTGATCTGGTCTTCGGGTGCGGGCTGCTCGGCCGCGGGCATGGAGGCGTACATCCGCAGCGCGATGCGCAGCGAGGCGAGTTCGCGGTAGATCTTGGCCAGGGCACGCTGGGGATCGACGTCGCAGGTAGCCGCGACGATCTGGCCGAGGACCGGGTCGGCAGCCGAGGTCTGCACCGCATAGAGGACCGGGATGCCGAAGTCCGTCGTCGCGTCGAAGAGATGAACCTCCAGGTTGGTGGAGGTCCCGACCTCGTAGTACTCACGGATTGCCGGGCTCAGCAGCTCCGGGTCGACCTCGATGCGGGGCAGCCGCAGTCGCTGGAGCCAGGTCAGGGCAATCGAGTCCCGCTCAACCGTCTCGAGCAATCCGTTCAGGGTCGCCTGCCTGATGTCCGAATGGACCGCTGTCCCCGTCGACACCGGGTGCGTAAAGAGTTCCGCGCGCGACCTCGGGGGCAGATGCAGAAACACCAGCGCCGCCGGAACGAAGACCTCCTCCGCCCTGGTCAGCGACCACGCCCGGGACCACCTGATCGGCAGCCGGGGGTCGTAACCGGCCAGCGTGCTGCCCGACGACGCCAACTCACTCTCGGAGCACCCTGGCCATTGGCTCGGGGCCAGGCATCGGCCGTCCAGTTCGGCCTCCGTCGCGAAGACCAACTCTTCGGGGTTCCAGGCGCAGGAGGAGTAGCGCTCGAGTGACTCCACGATCGCGATGAGGCGGGCGCGTTCCCGATCGATAGCACCGCCGGCGCCGTCGAAATTGCCCATCTCCGCCCGGTGCCGCCAGCCCCGCAGGTTATCCAGCACGGGAGCCGGGTTTCCCAGAGCCGACGTCCAAATCGCGAACCGGGGATCGCCATCGGCGCCGACCAGGGGCACCGCCCCGGAGACGAGCCCATAGGGTGACAGGAGGGCTTCGGCGCGAGCGAGATCGGGCTGACCCGGCTCGACGAGGGTGCTGACGTGCATGTGGCATTCCTTCCCGCAGCCGAGAGCGATCTGCCTCAGGCGAATCCGACCGCTTCACTGTCGCCATCCCGGGAGGTCGCCGACTTCCTCACCTCGGCCGGTGCGGGCGACCATCGGGAGGATCTGTCGCTCCTCCTTGCGGCCGGACGATGGCTCCGCCGGGTGCACTCGGTACGGTTCGCTCATGGCAACGAGGTATCTCTATGTCGCCCGGCACGGCCATGCCGACGCCTTCGGCGAACTGACCGACGCCGGCCGCGAACAGGCCCGGCTGCTCGGCCGGCGCCTGGCTCACCTACCCATCACGGCGGTCCGGCATTCGCCGCTGCCGCGGGCCCGGGCCACCGCTCAGGAACTCGATCTGTTCCTGAGCGGGAACCCGCCCGTCACCCACGCCGCCGAACTCATCGACCACGTGCCCTACGTGCCGCCGCTCGACGAAACCCCGCCCTCCTGGGTGCCGTTCTTCGACGGCTACGACGCCGCCGCCGCCGAGGCCGGCCACGCGATCGCCCGCCGCCTCATCGAACGGTTCACCGGGGCGCCCGACGACGGCACGGACCGCCACGAGGTGCTCATCACCCACGCCTATCCCATCGCCTGGCTCGTCCGCCACGCACTCGACGCCCCGCCCGTACGCTGGCTCGGCCTCAGCAGCGCCAACGCCGCACTCACCGTCATCGAGTACCGCCCCGGTCTACCGCCGGACGTCGTCATGTTCAACGAGCTGAGCCACCTCCCCGCCAGGCTGCGCTGGACGGGATTCCCGCCCGCCCCGCGGCCCTGACCTGGAGGCCGGACGCAACCCATTGCCGCTGTAGCACGGCTGTGTCACACTGGCCGCGGCGGATCCGCGCATACGCTGACATCATTCGTATTTCGACGACGCCGGCTGTCACCTCGGGCGCGGAGACCATCGGGGCGGGATCGACCGCACACGTGCAAGGGGAAGCGAAGCCATGACGAACGACATCACGCGGCGCTATCGCCGGCTCATCCTCGAGCAGCGTTTCCTCGGCCTGGCCACCTACGGGGCCGAGGGGCCGTGGGCATGCAACATCAACTTCGTGGTGGAGGACCCGCAAGCGCCGACCCTGGTCTTCTACTCGGCCGCCTCCTCCAGGCACGCCCGCGACATCCGGGAGACCGGCGTCGCCGCGGCGACGATCTACTCGGCCGAGCCCGATGCGGCGCCGGACGGCATCCAGATCCTCGCCGGCGCGGCCGAGGTTCCGGAAGGCGAAGTCCCCGCCGTCCACGAGCTCTACTTCGAGCGGAACTTTGCCGACCCCGAGACGCGGAAGGAGTGGATGATCCCGGTCGAGTCCTATGTCGGCACGGGGTCACGCCGGTTCTTCCGGTTGAGCCTCACGGACGTCTGGATCATCGACACCGACGCCTGGATCCGCGACAAGGTTGACCGACGCACTCGGGTCCCGGACCTCTCGCTGGCATAGTCGACGGGCGGCGGCGCCTCGGGTTGCCGCCAAAATCACACCAAGACTCACCTCAGGCTCATCGATAATGAAAAGGTCGGATCCACGCCTGCACGAGCGTCGATCCCGGGCGCATGAGCCGCTGACGTGCACAACCCCGCAGAGTCGCGAGGAAGAGGTGGGAAGAGTGGATTGGCGCGAGCAGTGCAGAGAACGCGTGGTCACCGCGGAGGAGGCCGTCGCAGCGATCTCGTCAGGTGACCGGGTGGTCGTGAGCCTCGGGTCCGGTGAGCCGACCATCCTGGTGGACGCGATGGTAGCGAACGCGGAGAAGTATCGAGACGTCGAGATCGTGCACATGGTTCCCGTGCGCGACTCCGGCTACTTGCGGCCGGAGATGGCCCCTCACTTCCGCCTGAACTCGTTCTTCGCGGGCGCGGCCACGCGCGCGGCGATTGCCGAGGGGCGGGCGGACTTCACGCCCGTCTTCTTCTCGAAGGTCCCTCGGTTGTTCCGCGAGTCGATGAAGGTCGATGTCGCGCTGGTGCACCTGTCCATGCCCGACGCCCACGGGTACTGCAGCTTCGGGGTCTCGGTCGACTACACCAAGTCGGCCGCCGACCACGCCCGCATCGTCATCGCCCAGGTGAACCCGCAGATGCCACGCACGCTCGGCAACGCGATCCACGTCAGCGAGATCGACTACATCGTCGAATCCGACGTGCCGCTGATCGAGGTGCTGCCGGCGCCGATCGGTGCCGTCGAACTGGCGATCGGTGCCCACTGCGCCTCCCTCGTCCGGGACGGCGACACGCTCCAGCTCGGGATCGGCGCCATCCCCGACGCCGTACTGACCTGCCTCAAGGACCGGAAGGATCTCGGCGTCCACTCCGAGATGCTCTCCGACGGTCTCGTCGCTCTGATCGAAGCCGGCGTCATCACGAACCGCTGCAAGACGATCAATGCCAAGAAGAGCATCGGCACATTCGTCATGGGGACCCGAGCACTGTACGACTGGGTCGACAACAACCCCTCGTGCGAGATCAAGCCGGTCGACTACGTCAACGACCCGGTCGTCATCGCCCAGAACGACAACCTTGTCTCGATCAACTCCTGCATCCAGGTCGACCTACAGGGTCAGGTGGTATCGGGCACCGTGGGGCTGTACCAGCTCAGCGGCGTCGGCGGTCAGGTCGACTTCGTCCGCGGCGCGGGGATGAGCAAGGGCGGGCGGACGATCATGGCGATGCCGTCGACGGCAAAGAAGGGCACGGTCTCCAAGGTCGTCGCCCTGATCGACGAGGGCGCCTCGGTGACCACGAGCCGCGAGGACGTCGACTACATCGTCACCGAATTCGGCGTCGCGCAATTGCGGGGCAAAACCCTGCGCGATCGCGCCCGCGCGCTGATCGCCATCGCCCACCCGGATTTCCGCGCCGACCTCGCGGCAGAATTTCAGCGGCGCTTCGGCGAGGAGTGGACCGCCCCGACGGGGGCAGTCAGCGCCGACTGACGGCGGTCCCACACCATCCGAGAATGGGTCCTGCTCAGGCGCCATCCCCCGCCGACCACCGCGGCCCTCGCCGGTGGCCTTCTTGACACGGGAACCCGGCCTGGGGGAGCGTATGCCCTCGGAGAACGGGCAAGCCCACGAGCAAGCGAGGAGATGGTCGGATGCTACGCACTGTTCTCAGCGGCAAGATCCACCGTGCCACTGTGACGCAGGCGAATCTCGACTACGTGGGTTCGATCACCATAGACGAGCACCTGGTCGAGGCCGCTGGGTTCGTTGCGGGCGAAAAGGTGCACGTCGTCGACGTCACCAACGGTGCCCGCCTGGAGACCTATGTCATCGTCGGGGCCGGCGGCTCGGGCGTCGTCTGCATCAACGGCGCGGCCGCCCACTTGGTGCAGGAGGGCGACCTCATCATCATTTTGTCCTACGCCATGGCCGACGAGTCCGAGTTGGCCGCGCACCAACCTCGCATCATCCATGTCGATGAGACCAACCGCATCGTCGGCATCGGCAGCGACCCGTCCGAGCCAATCCCCGGCGCGGCCGTCGGCATCGCTTGAGGCGCCGCGCGGCCGAGCGAAACGACGCCGACGACGCCGAGGTAGATCCGTAGCGTCGCCGAACCGGCGTTTCGGGCGCGGCACGGCTCTACTTCGCACGGCACGGCTCTACTTCGCGTGGGGAGTCCGGGAGCGGGCGGTCCGGCCGAAGAAGCGGTGCCGGACCCATCAGTCGATCGAGCCGGGCGGCGCAACCCACTCCTGACGCAACTCGCCGACGGCGTCGCCCAGGTGCTGGTAGTCGCGGTCGTAGTGGAGCACCGTCGCGTCGTGCTCGACGGCGAGCGCTGCGATCAGGGTGTCGAAGGCTCCGGCGGCCCGCACCCGCCCCGAGCCCCACAATGCCCGCTGCAGCCCCAGCGCAATCGTGTGTGTCGCGCTGGTCGGCGCCAAGATCGGAAAGGCGGTGGGGCGCACGCGCCCAAGCCGAGGTGTCGACCAAGAAGAGCGGGCCGGGCAACGACTCAGCCATCACAAACCGTGGCGCTGGGGTGGTCACCGCTCAGCCTCGTGCGCCGTCTCCGGCTCGGCGAGGTCCGCATGCCCGTCGCGGCTTTGGCTTTCGCGATCAGATCCGGGGGCAGAGTCTCGAGGCGTGATCTGGCGATGTAGTTGGTGAGGTTGCGGAAGCCGAGGGCGGAGCCGCGCAGGTGCTCAAGCCGCCGACGGTACCGCCTGTCCCGTGCTTCCACACATGGCTCGCAGCGTACCGATCAGCGTCGATTACGCCGCCGAGAGTCCCCTTCGTTGCCTCAGAAGCGCGACGTCCCTTCGGTTCGATGGCCTCTGGAGCTTACTGAGAACCGCTTGCTGGGTCTCTGGGGTCCAGAAGATCTTGAGACTTTCTCGGGCGCGGGTGACGGCAGTGTAGAAGATGCTATGGGTAATGTCGTCTTCGTTTGCGTCGGTGATGACGATCTTGACCGAATTGTACTCGATACCCTGCGCCTTGTGAATCGATACAGCATATGCGACTTGGAATGGCACGGACGCGTTAAGTGAGTCGTCATCCTTGTCGCTGACGTCATAGTCGTAGACTGAAAATCGTACCGTCGAATCCTCGACCCACTCAAGCCCTTCTTCGTCGACGTCGAGTTCGGTCAGCCGTCGGTCGAGCCTTACGTCAAATTGAATTTCTCCGGGGGCCGTCTCGATTCGAACGATCCAGCCCTTGAGGTTGTTGTAGATCGTAGGCCAGAACCGCTCCGTCTCGTTGAACAAGACGGGATCGCCCACTTTATAGACTGAAGTGCGCCAGGTGACCGGCGAGTTCGGGTTCCCACTCTGGAGGAATCGGTTGACGTTGTTGATGCCATAGAGTCCGTCATAGTTGAGGCAAAGAATGATCTCATCGTCGCACTGGCGTTCGAATAGTGACTCATCGAGCACAGTGGAATATCCCGCTCGGGCTATGACTTCGGCGAGGTCGTCCTCAATTCTGCGCACCTTGTCCCAGAATTCCAGTAGGGCTTCATTCTTGGTCCGATACGGTGTCGTGAGTTCAAAAACTGATTCTTGCGGGACAAAGAACTGAGCAATGCTGAACCAGTTTCCGAATCGGATCGACTCGATCTGATAGACGTCGCCGACCAGCACCAGCAGCGTAAACGAGGTACTTTTTATAACCTTAAGTAGGTGGTCGTTGCTTACGGTGCTGCACTCGTCGATCACCAGGAGGTCGTAGTGTTCGACTCCTGCTCTAGCGATTTGACCACTGATCGTCCGGAAGTCTGCGTTCTGGGCCGTGACCTTTCGCTTGAGGTTGTCTATTGCGGGGTGCGTGTGCGCCAAGAACAGCTTTGACTTTTCATTTAAGTACTGTGCAATGTGGTCAACCATTGTGGATTTTCCCGTCCCGGCCGCACCATAGACTACAGCCACACGCGACTGTTCGAAGAGCAGTTTGAGGGCATCGATCTTTGCCTGGTCATCGATGCCCCGAGGAGCTTCATCGAGCCATTGCTCAACCGCAGCCCGATAACCGTTAACGCCGGATCCCGCGAGTTTCTGTAGCTCTTCCACGATGGTGACGGTGTCGTCCTCGTACCCACGGATGAAGACGTGGCGCATGTCATGCACTAGTTGGCGCGCTGTGTGCCTGTAGTAGAGCTTGCCGTTGTAGGTAGCCATCAGCGTCGAGAGATTTCCGGGGGGGAGATCGGCGACAGGCGTGTAGAGAATTCCGTGGGTTTCGACGTTGTTCTTTACGCGCCGCGCAACCAACTCGTGGTCCCGACCCGTGGCATCGAGGCTGTCGATTAGGTCCCAGTACCGGGGGTTGTGCGATGGCAGCGACGTGCAAAATGGCATTTGGTCGAACGGAATGCAGCCGTACTTCAGGCGAAGTCTGGACAGATCGCGGCATTCTTCCGGGTAGTAAAGCGGCTTCAACGTCAGATTGAACATTCTCAGCAGGAGGTAGCGTAGAACGTTGTGGCCTGGATTCGCCGCACGAATGATGCGACGCGCCTTCTCCAATGCCGGGAAGATCTGAGGTCGAGCGACACCCATTGTCCCTGCGGCCTTGGCCGTTTCGAACTCTGCGTCGGACATGTCGATGAGGTCGAGCAGACTGCCCGAAGAGGCGGTTAACGCATGCATCAAGAAACGATACTCCTCCGAACTCGTCCGCACGCTGGTTGAAAGACCCACGAGACGCGCAAAGTTGTCGAATTCGCAGGGGCGGATCGAGACTTCCCAGTCGCGGATGAGCGTGATGGGCATTGTTCGGCCAAGAATGCTGATCGAGTCTGGTTGCAGCGTCAGCATGGCCGAGTACTTGTCGGTGACATCGATATCGGTAAAGGCGATGATGCGGTCGAACTTATTGAACCTGTTCACCGCGCGGTAGAAGGTGACCTCGTAGTAGATGCTTCCATCGATGAAGAACGTTCGTGTCTTGTGGATGTAGTATCGATTCCGGGCTCTGCCCCCAGTCCCGCGCCGCGCCGCGATCCTTACGGCGATCTTCTCGTGGTACTCCCTCAGCGACGGGTCAAGATCGACTGGGAACAGTTCCAGGTTTTCGATTACGTCGATCCCGCAGGTGTCCTTGAGAAGCTTGCGCATGCGTAAGAGATACTCATAGTATTTGAGCATCAAGCGCTCCGAGGCGTCGCCGTCCATCGTGTAGTGCGAGGCGCTAATCTGCAGGAGCTTGTGGAACTTGGTCAGGAAGCTGTACTGGCCCCTGCTCCGCACGAAGTCGAGCCCGGAACCGATCAGATCGTATTTGTACTCAGCGTCTGAAGTACCGAGATGGATGCGTACCGCGGCGCCTTCGACGAGGTTGCGAAGCTGGGCCAGGATATTCTGGGACAGAAGGTCTCGCTGGGCGGTCAGCGACGCGATGTTCTGGCAGATCGCCGCGCTGGTGCCCTGGATGTGTTCGCCGACGGTCGTCATCTCATCCCCCTCGCACCACGTGTGCCTCGGCTTCCGTTGCCCGGCGTGGCGGTTCGCTTCGCCATAGAGTATCCGATCTGTCAGTGACCTCGATCGAATACGAGACCGTCCACTCTACAAACCTCGCCCTCGCGGCGGCCTGACCATCAAACTGAACCGCCGCCCCGGTGTGTCCGGAGGGTTTCTGGTTTGAGACTGCGGCGGTTGCCGGGGTCTCGTGTTGAGCGTAGTGGGCGGGCTCGAGTTCGGCCGGTGGCAGGTCGGCGCAGTACTTATACAGGCGCCGGTGGTTGTTGTCAAGTGCTACCTGTTCACGTTCCGCTTGTCGTTCTCGGGCAAGGCGGTGCACCGGGTTTATGCGTCCCAGTCCAAGGACGCCCTTCCCGGGTCCAGGGCACTGGCCGCCGCCCGCGAACAGGGTCTGTTCACGCCCGCACACGACGCGTTCTGGGCCGGGGCGCGCAAGAGCCTCGGTGACCGGGATGCCACGATCGTGCTGATCGAGGTCCTGCTGCTGCACCGCCACATGCCCGCAGCCGACGTCATCGCCGGGATCCGCGCCGCACTGGCCACCGGCACGTTCAACGCCGACGTCGTGGCCCTCGAAGCCCGCCTGGCGGGGGCCACCACGACGCCCGACGCCAACGTCGTGTCCTTGACCTCCCGGCGCCTGCCGCCCGACGAGCGTGCGATCCCGACGGTCGACGCCTACGACGCCCTGCTGCCCTCCCAGCGCACCCCCAAGGAGAATCCCGCATGACGACCACCACGGCCAAGGCACCCGCCTCACGCGGGCAACTGACCGACCAGGGCGCCGAGGCCGCGATCGATACCGCCTGCCGAAAGCTCGGTCTGCCGACCGTGCGCGCCCAGGCCGCACCGGCCATCGCGCAGGCCACCCGCACGCACACCTCCTACGCCGCTTCCTCGCCGAATTGCTCGTCGCCGAGTGCGAGGACCGCGACCAACGCGCCACGACCCGCCGGCTCAAGGCTTCGGGCTTCCCCCGCAACAAGTACCTGACCGACTTCGACCACGACGCCACCCCCACATCAACCCCGCGACCATCGGCCGGCTCGCAACCTGCGACTGGATCCGCAGCGGCGAACCCCTGTGCCTGATCGGGGACTCCGGAACCGGCAAGTCCCACCTGCTGATCGGGCTGGGAACGCTCGCCGCCGCCAACGGCTACAAGGTCAAGTAGACCCTCGCCACCAAGATGGTCAACGAACTCGCCGAGGCCGCCGGCGACAAGGCCCTGGCCCGCACCATCGCGAAATACGGACGGGTCGACCTGCTCCTCATCGACGAACTCGGCTACATGCAACTCGACCGGCACGGCGCCCGAACTCCTCTTCCAAGTCCTGACCGAACGCGAAGAGAAGAACCCCGTCCAGATCGCCTCCAACCAGCCCTTCTCCGGCTGGACGAACACCTTCACCGACCCACGCCTGTGCTCAGAGCGTTATTCAAGTGTTTGAAGCGGGGCATCGGTCCCTCGTGGGAGAATGGGAGTTCCTACACTTCCGTCTCGCCAAGAAGGACCGATGCGCTACCAGTCTACAACGGGGCTCGATTCCGTGCAGGTGACCGAGATCGTTGCTCGGGTGTTTCATGTGCTTGAAGACCGTGGTGGTGTGGCCGTGAATTCGATCCTGGGCTTGTATCGGCAGCTGGAGTTGGTGTTGGTCTTGGCGCGTCAGAATGTCTCGCAAATGGTGTCCGGTGCCATGTTCGGCGTCTCGCAGCCGACGGTGTCGAGGATCTGGCGCAGGCTGGTTCCTGCGCTGGGCCAGGTGTTGTACATGAGCGGTATCTCACTGGAAGAGGCTGCGTCGAACGGGCGCCTGGTGTTGGTGGACGGAACAAACGTGCCGACGCGGAACCGGCCTGGTCAGGGCCGGGACGTGGAGAAGGCCAACTACTCGGGCAAGCGAGACTGCCGACGCCTGTCCATCCAGGTCGCCGCCGACCACCACGGCCGGCTGCTGGCAGTTTCGGCGCCGGTCGCCGGGGCCCGCCATGATGCCGCAGCGATCGACTTGACCGGCTGGAAATAGGTCCTCGAAGGCGCGCACTGGATTGCCGACACCGCCTACATCGCGACGAGCGCGATCACGCCGATCAAGAACCGAAACACCGCGACCGACTCGACTGGGAACGCGAATTCAACCACGATATCGCCTCTCTACGAGCTGCCGTCGAACGCGCTGTCGCCCACCTCAAGAACTGGAAGATCCTCGCCACCGGATACCGCGGCCGACCGGCCCGAACTCCCTATGATCATTCACGTCATCACGAAACTCGAACCCTACCGGCTCGGCTGATGACATGAATAACGCTCTCAGTGATGCGTTATAGGTGAACGCCTCTGGACCGATTGGGGCGCACAATACGACAACAATTTCTTCTGATCCAGTGAGGTTTTTCTCAGCCATTTCCAGTGTTGCTGGTTGGCTGGACCTTCGCGGGGCTCCCCGAAGTCCCGCGAAGGTCCATCTCGGTTCTGACCGGCCCACGACGAAAGGCGACGAACGTGCAGGTCAGGGGCGCGAGACCCCCCGTGGTGGACGCGACTTCGGGTCATTCGAGGTTGACGGTCCCTCCGGGCATGGCGTCACTGCCGCCGAACGACTATCAGACCGACCAGCTCGCCGTTAAGGACACCATCGCCTACGATGAGGTGGGCATTGCTCCCCGACGTGGCAAACGCCGAGTCACACCGGAAGTCCGGGCACAGATCGCCGAACGGCGTAGGGCAGGCGCTCAGGTCAAGCAACTCGCCGCCAGCTTCGGTCTCAACCGCTCGACGATCAACGACATCCTGCGTGCCGAGGGCGTCCCGCCCTACAAGCCAGTCGTCGGGCCAGAGCACCGAGACCAGATCATCCAGCTCTACGCCGACGGTCTCTCCATCGCGCAGGTTGCCTGCCGCTACGGCGTCAGCGATGACGTCATGTACCTCGCCTTCAAACGACTCGCCATCCCAACCCGCCCGCGCCGAGGAGGGAAGCGAGCTGCTGCGTAATCGGTGGGCCGTTGGACGGAGAGTACACGTTAAGTTCAATAGAAGAGCCGCAACAACAAATTCCCTCAGCCAGATAGCCAGCCGAGGTTGCAGCCGACGCAGCTCAAGGGCGCCGGTGCCACGACGTGGTTTAAGGTGAGCAGCCTTACGGTGGAAAGTCTCAAGCTTGCGGTTCGCACGCCGCAGACTCGCGTAGCCCTGTGCGATCCGGCAGGCGTCGAGCGTGCGGTGATTCGCAGAATCAGCTGGACCGGCGGGTTTCTTGATGGCGTTTCGATTCCAATCTCTACCGACTTGACAACGCTGATCGGAGGCCGCGGGACGGGAAAGTCTACGGTAATTGAAAGCCTCCGCTACGCGCTAGATCTGGTTCCGATTGGAGAAGATGCTGCAATCGACCACAAGTCGATCGTAGACAAGGTTCTGCGCTCCGGAACGGTAGTCAAGGTTGACGTTGAGACAGTTAGCCCGACACCACACAGATACACTATCGAGCGCGTTGTGCCCCACCCTCCAATAGTGAGGGATTCCGCAGGTACCGCTACCCGCCAGCTACCAGAAGATGTCATTGATGCTGTCGAGATATTCGGCCAGCATGAGCTTGCTGAGCTCGCGGGCAGCCCTGAAAGGGTCGCAGAGATGCTCCAACGTTTTTCCGGCGTCGCGGGCAGAAGCGCCGATCACCAAAACGTTTTGGACAACCTGGCAGAAAATCGCGCACAACTCCAACGAGCAGAGAAGGCGCGGGCAAAGCTGGAGCAGGAACTAGACGATATTCCCAGATTGGAGGAGCAGGTTAAGCGGTTCCGCGAGACGAAAGTTGCCGAACGGCTCAAAGATCAGAATCGGCTGACGCAAGATGAAGCTGTGTTCAAAGAAGCGGAAGGCCGTGTTGCGGACGCGGCGGGCGAGATAGGCGCCCTTGTTGATTCCCAGCTGTTCTCTGACCTTACGGCCGAGTACGAGTCGATCGACGGCTCGCCGCAGAAGGCCTTTCTGGACAAAGCTTCAACTGCAACGAATCAGCTCGCAGGCAAGCTCCGAAACTTGGCCAAGCAAGCCCTGGCTGCTATCGGCGCTACGACCGCCGAGCTATCAGCGGTCGAGGCCGAATGGCATTCGGCGGTCAGCGCACAGCGAAAGGGCCACGATGAGGTTCTTCGTAAGCTTCACGAAGAGGGCCTTGAACCTGATAAGTACCTTGATACATCAAAAGCCCTGGATGCTCTTAGAGCGAAACGGCCTCGTCTCGACAGTCACGACACAACGCTTAAGCAGCTGCGTGCGAAGCGAGCGGCACTTCTGGGGGAACTGGCAGATTACGAGCGACTACAGACTAAAAGACTTCACGATGCCGTACGTGCGGCGAACAGCGCCACGGAAGGCATGGTTGTCGTTCGTCCGATCGCCGCTCCCGACCGCGAGGAGATCAGGGAGCTTGTAAAGAAGCGAACGTCGGGAGTGCGCACACAGATCAACGCTGCCATAGGCGCAGACGACTTTTCGCCTCGTGCGCTCGCGGCCGCGATCCGCGATGGGGACGAGGCGCTGGAGAAACTTGGCATACGTGGAGCGCAGGCTAGGAGCCTGCTCGAGGCAGGTGAACAGCCGTGTCGCGAACTTGAGGAAGTGACGGTAGGGCATGCCGTTGAAGTGCTACTTGACGTGTCCTCGACAAACGGTCCTCGCGAACTCCGGACGCTTGAGGAGCTATCGAAAGGCCAGCGAGCAACAGCTCTCCTCCTTCTGCTACTTGGAGCGTCCAAAGCGCCACTAGTGATAGATCAGCCTGAAGACGACCTGGATAATCGCTTCATCTACGATGGTGTGGTAGCGCACCTAAGAGAGCTCAAGGGAGAGCGCCAGATCATAGCGAGTACTCACAATGCGAACGTACCTGTGCTGGGCGATGCCGAATTGATTGTCGCGCTTGAGGGGCGCGGGGACCATGGACAGATAGCGGCGGATGGTGTCGGATCACTTGATGATGCTGCGATTCGCAATTTGGTAGAAAACCTACTTGAGGGTGGGCCAGCCGCGTTCAATGCTCGTCAGCATCTCTACGGCTTCTAGTCCATTCGAGGAGCGACACGCGTGGTGCCCCCTCCGTGCATTCATGGCTCGACTAGGAGACCTCCTTTATGAACGTCGTCGGGCCGTGCGGACATAGTGTCCAATCACCAGGCTCGCCCGTCGGTGTCGGAGTTGCTGACGGCTTTTCCATATGAACCCATTTGAGCTCTACATCGCGCCAAGTATCCCCAATCAATAGACGCGCATCGATCAAGGTCACTGCTGCCGCGGTGTTTCGGACTTTTGCTAGCTTGTAGTCTGACAGAGGAAACTCTTCATAGAGCCATCGTGCAGTCTTGGCGCCCTCGCCGATGCTCGGCACCGAGCCGAACGTCGGAAACAACTGTCCCATCTTGTCGTAACGCTTTGCTTTCCACGCCTCCATGAAATCAATGCACGCGGCCAATGCCGATCCGGGTGCTATATCGCTCGTGTCCACGTCGTACTCGCTTGCGGACCAGGCTTCTAGGATCTTCTCCTGTCGCCTATTGGCCGCGGCTTTCTCGCCAAGCTCTCGCCAGGTTGGCGGCGGCTCCTTCGGCTTTGGCGGATCCAGCACGACTCGAGCCCAGTCCGAGACGGCGAACAGCCTGTTCCAAGCCTTGGTCGCTACGACCGCGTTGTCATAGTTGAGCATGTTGCCATGCATAATGCCATGACGGTGCAGTTCGAAGATCTCGTCAGTGTTGGTCGCTCTAGACCCGCGAATGAACGCGCGATGCGCACGCGACAGCCCCATGTGATGTGCAGTCACACTATCCCAGGCATTCATCTCTTCGGGTTCGCGGGTGTGCAGACCTCGCCGCTGGTTAGGCTCGACCTCGTTGACGAAACCGTCCATCACTGAGATCAGTACCAGCACGACGGCGTAGTAGCGTCCTGCTTGGTAGTCGGCATAAGCTTTCTCTATCAGTTCGATACGCGGACGCATTGGCGCTATGCCGTTCAATCGCATAATCATGAACTCAAGCGTCTCTGGATCTTGATAGTACTCAATCAGCTGGCGCTCGGCCTCATCTGCGGTTGGATTATTAGCTAAGACCTCCGTCATCTTCGACAGGTTTAGGTCGTTGTGATAGATCCAGTTTCGAGGCCCGAGTACATCGTAGAAGCTATCGACGATTCCGACAATCTCCTTCAGGGTCGCTTCGGCACTCTGAAATTCTACACGCGCCTCTTTCGGCATCGCAAACTTGAGCAGGTTGAACGCCTGTAATTGTTGGTACATTTCCCGAACCGATGGAAGATCCCGCGCTGATGCATACGGGCTTTCAATTATCGGGACGGGAGCTTCGTCGCTCTTGGCCATGCCCTTATTATACCTATTATCGGCGGGTGTGTCCGCCATCGTCTGCCAACACTAGATGTTGCTGGTCGTGACGTTGGTGACGGGGGTTGGGGTGTGAGGGAGGGGTAGGCCTGGCGGCAGGATGGATGTACCACTACGTCCGCCTGTCGAAAGGTCCTACCCCTGGGCCGTTCCCGGTTTGGTGGACAGGGGTTGTTTGCGGGTTCCTGATTGAAAGGGAATCTCGATGGGATCGACGCGGCGGAGTTTCGCGGCGGAGTACAAGCGCAGCGCGGTAGAATTGGTGACTGCTTCGGGTCGTTCGGTCGCCGATGTGGCGCGGAGCCTGGGAATCGGTGGGACGACGTTGGGGAACTGGGTGAAGAAGTACGCCGATGCGCCGGACCCGGACA
>JAVBMU010000002.1:0-18902 GCA_031552185.1 Cellulomonadaceae bacterium
TGATTGTGGCGCCGGTGGATACGGCGTCGCCGTTGTCGGGGACGTTCTTGTTGGAGGACGGGGCGCAGTTCGTTTCGGCGGTGCAGTCCAGGGATTGGGTCTCGGGTGGGATGGCCCTGTTCTCGGGGGCGATGGACACGCTGGCGGCGGTCTCCGATCCGTTGGGGACGTTGTTCGCGATGGGTCTGGGCTGGGTGTTGGATCATGTGGAGCCGCTGAAGGGCTGGTTGAACGACCTGACGGGCAATGCCGGTGAGGTGGCCGCGTTCGCGGGCACCTGGACGAACATCCAGGGCCAGCTCTCGCGCTGCCGGGAGGACCTGGCGACCTACGTGAACCGCGACCTTGAGGGCATGCACGGGCAGGCGGTGGACGCCTACCGGGCGTTGCAGTCCGACGTGGCCGAGCATTTAGGAGGGGCCGGGCAGTGGGCCGGCGCGATGGCGACCGCCCTGGAGGTGTGCTCCACCTTGGTGCAGATCGTGCACGACGTGGTGCGCGACGCGATCGCCCAAATCGCCGGCGCGATCTGCTCCTACGCCGTCGAACTCGTCATCACCCTGGGCGCGGCCACCCCGCTGATCATCGAACAAGCCACCACCCGCGCCGCGGCCCTGACCGCCCGGGTCTCGACCTACGTCGACAACCTCCTGTCCAGCTTCAAGGCCGTCCGCAAGCTCATCGACAAGCTGAACGACCTCCTTCGTCGGTTCCGGCACCGGTTCGACGGACTGCTCAAAGGCCGGCCGCGCGAGCACACAGAGAGGGTGATCACATACGAACGGCTCGCCGCCAGGCGGTATATGCCGGAGCACCGGCAGAGAATGTTCCGCGGTTCGGCGTTCAACTGGAAACACAACTACCGTTACGAGGCCCACGAGGTGTGGCTCGACCAACTGGACGAGAGCGGCAACCGGGCTGGTCGGGTTCGCGTTGACGCCTACACCCCCGGCGACGTCGTGGTCTCGCGCAAGAACACCCAACTTGCCGAGGTGAACGTCGACACCGCGCGGGGGTATATCCGCGAGTCGGCCGATACGTACGCGCCCCAGGACCCGCGTCTGGTGATCTCCGACACACCTGGTAATCGCGCGCAATCCGCGCTCCAAGGGGAGATTGGCCAGTCGCTGGACGGCAGGTCAGTGCTGGAGATTCCGGTGCAGAAGAAACCGATCCCGCGTGAGATACTCGAATACGCCGCTGCCCAGGGCGTGACCTTGCGCGATGTCAAGGGGCGAGTGTATCGATTACCTGAAGGAGGTGGCTGATGGTGCCGGAAACCGAGTACGCGTACTCGGATTTGTGGAATGACCTTACCGGCGCGCCTATCGCGGAGCACCGGTGGCTGACCGAGGCCGAGGCGAGGGCCGCCTTTCTCTCGGGGGTGGGTCTGGATGTGATAAGAGTGTCCGGGCACCTTTCGGTCGACGCGGTGACACCATATTGGGCGGCCGGCTTCGGACGTGGCAAAGCGCCCAGAGTTCGCGTTCGATGGTACAACCCGTCGCAATCACTCGTGCGCATGGCCGACTACAACAATATCGACGGTCGCCTCTTCAGGGGGCTCTCAGTAGATTATCGCTATCCGGATGACCGGCATCGCTATTTCCAGTTCGATAGCCTGGCGACGGTAACCGTCCACTACCGCCCGGACGGCTGGATGCGGATCGACCACCGGGACAAGGTCAAGAAAATCAACCGCTCCGCCGAGAAGACCGGGGAACCCGTCGACAGCCTGTGGATGGACTTCCCCGCATTCGGCGACTGGGAACAACTCGGCGACATCAACTACGGCTTCCACGACCTACCACCCCTCGGCGACTGGTACGACCTGCCATGAACACGGCAAACACCCTCCAGCCACCGACATACGCCTACTCGGACCGATGGAACGACCTGACCGGAGCACCCATAGCGGAACACCGGTGGCTAACCGAGGACGAAGCGCGAGCCGCGTATCAGGCCGGGACCTACTTCGAGATCGTGCGTGTGGCCGAGCACATCGGCCCCAATGCGGTGCGCGCACATTGGGCCGCCGGATTCCATCGACGCCTGAGGATTCGTCTTCAGTGGTTCAACCGCGCCCAATCGCTTGTGCGCACGACCGACTACGACAACATCGGCGGACGCCTCTTTCGAGGACTCTCAAGGGACTATCGCTATCCGGATGACCGGCATCGCTACCTCCAGTTCGATAGCCTGGCGATGGTAACCGTCCGCTACCGCCCGGACGGCTGGATGCGGATCGACCACCGGGACAAGGTCAAGAAAATCAACCGCTCCGCCGAGAAGACCGGGCAACCCGTCGACAGCCTGTGGATGGACTTCCCCGCATTCGGCGGCTGGGAACAACTCGGCGACATCAACTACGGCTTCCACGACCTACCACCCCTCGGCGACTGGTACGACCTGCCATGAACACGGCAAACACCCTCCAGCCACCGACATACGCCTACTCCGACCGATGGAACAGCCTAACCGGAACACCGACCCCGGAGCACCGGTGGCTAGCGGAGAATGAAGCAAGGGCAGCATATCGGACGAGGGCCTACTTCGAAATCATCCGCGTGGCCGAGCACATCGGCTCTGATGCGGTGCGCGCGCACTGGGTCTCCGGATTCAGTCACGGGCCGTGGGTCCGCGTCCAGTGGTTCAATCGAGCCCAGTCACTCGTGCGTGAGACCGACTACAACAATCTCGGCGGCCGCCTCTTCCGCAGCGTCTCGGCGGATTACCGCTATCAGGATGACCAGCGTCGGTGCCCACGGTTCGAGAGCCTGGCGATGGTGACCGTGTTTTATCGCCCGGACGGCTGGATGCGGATCGACCACCGGGACAAGGTCAAGAAAATCAACCGCTCCGCCGAGAAGACCGGGCAACCCGTCGACAGCCTGTGGATGGACTTCCCCGCATTCGGCGACTGGGAACAACTCGGCGACATCAACTACGGCTTCCACGACCTACCACCCCTCGGCGACTGGTACGACCTGCCATGAACACGGCAAACACCATCCAGCCACCGACATACGCCTACTCCGACCGATGGAACGACCTGACCGGAGCACCCATAGCGGAACACCGGTGGCTGACCGAGGCCGAGGCGAGAGCCGCGTATCAGGCAGATGCTGCGCGACGGAACTTGATGGGATCTTGGAGCCAAACCGTGGTCGCGGGATACAGATTGATCCTGGCGAATTCGGTGGATAAGCGCGACGGCACGGCCGTCCAACTCACGCGCTCCGACGGTGCGCCTGTCGCCGAGGTTTTCGAAGATGGTCCGCTACGTCCGCTACGCTCCGGTTCTGGCGAACGGAGGTGATCGTGCCGCAACGGTGGGTCGTGGGATTGCAGGGCATCGACCCCGCCCGGGTGACGCCCGCCCAGGCGCACGCCGTCGTCTCCAGCTGGGTCGACGACGGCCTCGCCGGTCACCGCACCTCCCCCAAGCCGTGGGCGATCACCCCCGTCTTCACGTTCGACGGCGTCGTCGCCCTCGAATTCGCCGCGCTTTCCGACGCCGCCGCCCGCACCTTCCGCCGGGCCGTGCGGCCCGGCGTGGCCTTGCGACTCGGCGCCCAGCGCGGCGAGGTATTGGCCGTCCGGCTGATCGCCGACGAGCCGTGGGCCGCCCTCGCCGACGGCGACGCGGCCCGCAAGTGGGCCGTCACCTTCGAAACGCCAACCACCTTCCGCCGGGGCTCGCGCTCCTCCCCCCTGCCCGACCCTGAATCCGTCGTCCGCTCCATGTCCAGCCGGTGGGAGGCCCTGGCCCCCGACGGCTGCGCCTTGCGCAGGCTCGGCCCAACCGACGTCCGATCCCTGTGGGTCAGCGACATCGCCGGACGCAACGAGGTCATCGACATTGGCGGCACTGTTGTGTCCGGCTTCCTCGGCTCCGTGCGTTATCGCGCCGACGACGACGCTGCTGCCCGTGTTTTCGGGGCGCTGCTGCGGTTCGGTCGGGTTGGTGGAGTTGGGGCGTACACCGCCCGGGGGCTGGGTGTGGTGCGGGTGGAGGAGCGGTAGCGGGTCGTCGCGCAGTCCGTCGATTGGAGAGGCGTCCCGCCTGACCTGCGCCGATCGAAGGACGAACGTCGGAAACCGCATGGTTCGCCGATGACCCTCAAGGCCTCAATGCGTGCATAGCTCCCCACCAGCCCGAACGCCGCCCAAAGCCGGACTGCCAGGGCCGCCGCCGCGCTGCTGAGGCGCGCAGCGTGCAAGTGCTTGCCATCTACTCTGGTCAGAGAGCACGAATCGGCGGTAGGGTCCGAAGTGCGGTCTCGCCGAAGGGCGAATAGAAACCCATGACAATCGAGGCACCCGTAGAGGAGGCGACACGTCCGAAGTGCGGTCTCGCCGAAGGGCGAATAGAAACTCGATGGAGAAAAACCCACCGACGTCAGCAATCACAAGTCCGAAGTGCGGTCTCGCCGAAGGGCGAATAGAAACCCGTCGACTGACGGACCTGGTACTGCGTAACCACCGTCCGAAGTGCGGTCTCGCCGAAGGGCGAATAGAAACCGTGAACTGCGAAGTGCGCTGTACTCGGCTTGAATCGCGGTCCGAAGTGCGGTCTCGCCGGAGGGCGAATAGAAACGCGAAGTTGACCGAATGAGCCAGCGGGTCATCGAGCTTGGCGTCCGAAGTGCGGTCTCGCCGAAGGGCGAATAGAAACATAGACGTCAGCCGCGCCGCCGTGCGTTGGCGGCGGTCCGAAGTGCGGTCTCGCCGAAGGGCGAATAGAAACGTGGCGCATCAGCTGGGCGTTGAGCTGGGCGAGGGGTCCGAAGTGCGGTCTCGCCGAAGGGCGAATAGAAACACTGGTTCGACCGACCCAGAGGCCGGTTCTTCGGGTCCGAAGTGCGGTCTCGCCGAAGGCGAATAGAAACTGTCGTACCCCTCGGCATACGCCCACGGACAGGCGTCCGAAGTGCGGTCTCGCCGAAGGGCGAATAGAAACGTCCTCCACGAGGAGGACGATTTCGTGGGGGGGGCCGAAGTGCGGTCTCGCCGAAGGGCGAATAGAAACTTGCTACCACGGGGGAGATTGTCGTAGATCTTCTTCTTGTCCGAAGTGCGGTCTCGGCGACCCCGACCACACCCGACCGCTATGGCGCATTCCCCCGGAGGAGCGATGCCCACGCTCATCGAAAGCGCATTGGCGCGCGATGCGTTGTCGCACGCCTGGCGCGAAATACTTGATCGGTCCGACGACGACTCCGATCAAGTCTGCTGGGCCGTCGCCCATTTCGCGGAGAACGCGGAGGACCGCCTCGACGCGCTCGCGGCGGAACTGGACGAGCGTCGCTACACACCGCGCCCGCTGCATCAAGTCGCGATCCCGAAGCCCTCGGGCGGATTGCGCCTGCTCGACGTTCCCGAGGTCCGGGATCGGATTGTCGAGCGCGCCATCCTGAGCGTCATCACTCCGTGGGTCGATCCGCACCTCGGCCCGGCCTCGTTCGCCTACCGTCCGGGGCTGGGCGTCGGCGACGCTATCCAGGCGGTGGTTCGCCTGCGCGAGGACGGCCTGGCGTGGGTGCTGCGCAGCGACGTCAACGACTGTTTCCCGAGCGTTCCGCGAGCGCTCGCCCTCGAACGACTCTTGACGCTGCTCCCGGATCGCACGCTCGACGCGCCAATCCGCGCCTTGGTCGCCCGCCGAACCGCGACCGTCCATGGCATGCGCGATGTCGTCGGGATTCCTCAGGGTGTTGCGCTTTCTCCCATGCTGGCGAATCTCGTACTCACGAACCTCGACGAAGCCTTCGCGGACGAGGGTATGCACCACGTCCGCTACGCCGACGATTTCGCGGTCTGTTGCCCGAGCCGGCACGTAGCCGAGCACGCTGCCGAGGTGGCTGCCCGCGCACTCAGGGGGATGAGCATGAAAATCTCGCCGAACAAGACCGAAATCATGGATTTCGCAACCGGATTTTGTTTCCTCGGGGAAGACTTCGGCCCGCGATACCCGCCGCTGCTGCCGGAACATCGAATTGAGGAGCCGACCAGGAGGGTTGTGTATGTCGCCCGCCAGGGTAGCCGCCTCTTCACAGCGCAGGGCCGACTCGTTGTGGAAGACAAGGACGACCGGATTATCCTGGACGTCCCCATGTCGCACGTGTCCCGAATCGTTTGCTTCGGCGCCGTCGGGGTCTCCTCCGGCGCGCGCTCGTGGGCGCTGTCCAAAGACGTCGACACCGTGTTCATCTCACGTCGGGGAACCTACCTTGGCCAGCACATCAACGCCACCTCCCCGGCAGATGCGCTCCGCCGCCGCGATGCTGCCCGACGCGAACACGTGCGACGAACTCATGGGCCTCGAAGGCATTGCGGCGCGCACCTATTTCCAGACACTTGGCGGCCTGATGCCACCCGAACTCGCGTTCGCCGAGCGTTCCCGGAGGCCACCGCTCGACGTTGTCAATGCCGCTCTCGGCTACGCCTATGCGATCCTGCTCGGCGAATGCGTCTCCGCTCTCGTCGCCAGCGGACTCGACCCGGCGGTGGGGCTGATGCACGCCGACCAGGACAACCGGCCCAGCCTCGCCCTCGACCTCATGGAGGAATTCCGGCCCTACGTGGTCGACCTCGCCGTCGCGCGGCAAGCTACCCGGGGCACCCTCACGGCCCAACACGGGCGACACGACGACGGCGTGCCCGGCGTCCTGCTTTCGAAGGCCGGGAAACTTGTCGTCACCGATGCCTACGAGAAGCGCCTGCTCCAGACCACGGGCGGCGCGCTGCCCAGGTTCTCCGGCAGCATTCGGCGGCACATCTATCGCCAGGCCCAGAACGTCGCGGCCTTCGTCGCCGATCCGGGCCGCGGTTGGGTGGGTCTGTCATGGCGTTGACCCTGCTGGCCGCGTACGACATTCGGGAGGACCGACGCCGCGCCCGCGTCGCGGCGACATTGCAGCGCTGGGGCGATCGAATCCAGGACTCGGTATTCGTCTGCCTCGTCGAGAACGAAGCCGTACCCGGCCTGGTCGAAGCCGTGCGCGCGATCATCGACGTCGAGACCGACTCGTTCCTGCTTCTGCGGCAGTGCGCAGCGTGCTGGGGCGAGCGCGTTACCGTGGGTCAGGGCGAACCAGAGCCGCCGACGCTCTATTGGGCGGTCGTGTGAACGGCGTCACCAGTGAGGAGTTGGCCGGAGGCCGCGGTCGCGGGTGGCGGGCGCGTCGCGCTTTCCGCGCGATCCGATCCGATGGACAAACGCCGGAATCTGCATGGTTCGCCGTCAGCCTCAGAAGGTGACTCGCGTGCACGTCCTCTGAGCTGCACGGACACCGCTCCCAGCCACTTCCGTCAGACATGCTGCGAGCGAGGGTACGACGGTGCGTGCGACCGCGCCACATCATCGCTGGCCAGGGGGCACGAATCAGCGGTAGGGTCCGAAGTGCGGTCTCGCCGAAGGGCGAATAGAAACTACGATGATGCCTGTTGTAACGGCTGCGACAGCACGGTCCGAAGTGCGGTCTCGCCGAAGGGCGAATAGAGACACGATGATCGCGGCGACAGCGACAAATGTCGTTGGTCCGAAGTGCGGTCTCGCCGAAGGGCGAATAGAGACCCAGCCCGAGAGACCGGACGATCTCATCGGTGAAAGGTCCGAAGTGCGGTCTCGCCGAAGGGCGAATAGAGACATTGCCGACCAGCGTGGTTATGTGGTTCAGACGACAGAGTCCGAAGTGCGGTCTCGCCGAAGGGCGAATAGAGACCTGAGCGGTGGCAACGATAGGGCCACATCTGGTGTGAGTCCGAAGTGCGGTCTCGCCGAAGGGCGAATAGAAACACGGTCGGCGTGACTGCTGGCTTCGGCTGAGGCGACGCGTCCGAAGTGCGGTCTCGCCGAAGGGCGAATAGAAACCCGGATCGTTTCGTCGGTCAACGGCTCTGTCGTGTCCGAAGTGCGGTCTCGCCGAAGGGCGAATAGAAACGCCCAGATCAGGTCCTGACGGTGGGCGCGGTTCTGGTCCGAAGTGCGGTCTCGCCGAAGGGCGAATAGAAACCCATGGCCACGACTGGCTCGGTCTATGATCTCAGCCAGTCCGAAGTGCGGTCTCGCCGAAGGGCGAATAGAAACCCCCCGAGCAACGCATTGATCGACGACATCTGCGGGGACGACCCCTTTAACGGGATCGGGAAGCCAGAGATGCTGCGAGCGAACCTGTCCGGGTTGTGGTCGCGCCGGATTACAGACGAGCACCGGCTCGTGTACTTCGTGCAGGGCGACGACCTCGTGCTGGTCACGGCCCGCTACCACTACGACCGAACGTAGGCGAGTCACCTCTGCCCCGACGCCGGGCGTAGCGCCGGCGCCCGGACCGCCGCCCGACCGATCAACACGCCGGCCACTCGGTGGGACGAATCGGACTTGCATGCGTAGAATTGCCGCCTGACCGACAGATTGGGCTTATGCCCAGCGAGGGGCCTCGGAGGTCATGCATGGCACGCGGTGACAGATTCGTCAACCCCTTCACGTTTGTCCCCCTGAGCGGCACGTCGGCCCGGTCCGCGCCGCCGGGCCACGCCCCGAACCACGCCGAGGCTGCCACGAGGTACTCCGGCCATCTGACGGTCACGTGGACGTGCGAGACTCCGCTGCTCCTGCCTGCCGAGGTCGCCAGGGAGGCCCGGCGCAACGGCCCGCCGGGCGCCCCGGCGACGGTCCGCCTCCCCGGCTCGTCGGTGAAGGGCGCGGTCCGCTCGGTGCACGAGGCGATGTTCAACGGCTGCCTGCGGGTGTTCGACCCGACGTTCCGCCCGGCGTATCGGGATTCGCTCGCGCCGGACCTCCTGGAAAGCTGGCGACTCGCGGTGGTCACGGCGGCGCGAGACGGCCGCCCCACCAAGGTCAGAGTGTGCGAAGGCGAGCCGGTGTGGATCGAGGCGACCGGGCTGCTCGCGGAGTACCAGCGCCGCGAGCGGTCGATCCCGATGACGGGCGACGTGATCACGTACGGCGACCGCCCCGAGGAGGGCGTGAATCGCAAGGAGATCCGCTCGCTGCTCGCGCTTGAGCAGGTGATGATCCCCAACCGGGACGATGTCGCGAGCGAAACCTGGTGGGACGACCGCGCGCAAGAGCGCGCGTCGGTGGTCCTGGTCACGGACACGGCGGCCCGCAGGGATTTCCGTAAGCTGCCCGACGGCCGCCGCGGCCGAGGCCGGGCGTACTGGGCGACCGGACGCATCGGCCGCGAGACGCTCGACGTCCCGGACGACGTCGCCGCCGGCTACGCCTACGCCTGCGCAGGCGCCCGGGACGTGACCAGCGCGAAGACCGAGGAGCAGGCGAAGGCCTGCGGCGAGAACGTCTTCGCGGAGGTCCAGTGGTGGGACAACACGACCGGCCGGTACTTCCGCGGCGGCAACCGGACGGTGGTCGCCCGTCGGATGAAGGTGACCGGCTATCTACACCCGGGCGCCGTCGTCTGGATCCGCAGCAGCGGCACTGAGGTTACGGCCATCAAGGTGTCCTCGGCGTGGCGCACGGTCGTCCAGCCCGGTGCCGGCGTCAAGGGCCGGGGCTGGCAGGCCGCGACCGGTTGCGCTGACCGTGACCGCCTCTGCCCCTCGTGCGCGACCTTCGGGATGGTCGATAGCGAGGCCGACCGCGGCACCCGCCAAGGCTCGCACCAGGCCTACGGCGGGCACGTGCGCTTCGGCGAAGCCATCGCCGAGCAGGTTCGGCTCCAGGACATCACGCTCGCACCGCTCGGTACACCGAGCCCCGGTGCGGCCGGGATGTACCTGCAAGCGGCCAAGTCCGCGGGCGGCCCGCGCGGGCGCGGCGACATGCTGAGCCGCTGGGATTCGGATGCCGACAATGCCGGGCGCCGGGGTATCCGCGGCCGCAAGTTCTACTGGCATTCGGATCCGGACGAGCAGGCCCGGCACTGGCGGGAGCAGACCGACCGCCCGGTCCAGCCCCGTTATCAGGCGCGCCCGCATCACCAGGCCCGCACGGGCGGGATGCGCGGGGAGACGCGCCAACTCGTGCGTGCCGGGACCACCTTCACCCAACGGATCACTGTGGACGCCCTCGACTGGGTGGGCGTGGCCACGCTCATCTCGGCCCTCGACCCCAGCCGGGCGATCCGCGCCGTCCAACCGGAGTCGAACCGGGCGATCGCGCATCACCTCGGCGGCGGCAAGCCGTTCGGCCTCGGCACGGTGACCCCGGCGATCACCGAAATCTCGCTGTGGCGCGGTGCGGACCGCTACACCGGCGGCGCGCCGGTGCCCGTCGCGGAGTTCGCCGCCGACATCCCGCGGATCGAGGCCCGGTGCTCGGACGTCCGCTCGAACATCGGCCAGGTCGCCATCGCGCTCGACCGGGCCGCCCTCGGCGAGGACCGTCACCTCGTCTGGTACCCGCCCAAGGGGACGTGGGCCGACGTCGGCACCCAGCGCTTCGACGAGAGCTACGAGTTCTTCCGGGAGTACTCGGGCGAGCAGCTCGCGGGACCGAACCGGCCGTTCTTCCCGCTGCCGCCGTTGAGTCCGGCGCCCGGCAGCCAACGCCTGCCGAACGCCACCGGGCTGCGCGAGAGGGACCGCCGATGACCGTCTACATCACCGTCGGCGCCCGCCGGATCCAGTCCTGGATGGTCCGGACCCCGATGCTCGCGCTGGTCCGGGGCGCCTCCCGCGCGTTGGCTGCGGCGACGACGCCGGTCGGGACCGGGGACGCCAAGCAAGACCGCCTCGCGGCGTGGCTGGTCGCGGAATTCGGGGATCGGGTCCGCGTGGTCGACGACGTCGGCCGCGTCAGCGGCCGGGTGGTTCTCGCCCTCGCCGAGCCCGACGCCGATCCCGACGCCCGCCGTCGGGCGGCCCGCGCCGTCGCCGAACGGCTGGCCGCCTACCTCCAACTCGAATTGCCCGGCCTGGAATGGGGCGTGCAGGTCCGCGAGGCGGCGTCGGCGGCCGAGGCCATCGCCGCGGACCACGGCGCGGGCAGCGCCGGGACGCTCTCTCTCACCCTGCTCCCCACCGGCGGCGACGTCCCGCTCGCGAGCGCCTGCCAAACGTGCGAACTGGAGCCGGCGGTGACTGGGCAGACCATCCCGGTCGGCACCGGCCCGGGCGCCGAGGAGCGCCGCATCGGCCGCGACTGCTTCGCCCGGTGGACCGCCAAGCCGCCGGAGACCAGCGACCCGCCCCCGGGCACCCTCGTCGAGGCAACCAAGATCGAGGACCTCGCCCGCCTCGGCGCACCCGCGGACGACAGCCGCTCCTTCCGGGAGAACCGCGAGCTGAACCATGTGGCGACCATCTGCGCGGACGGCAACCGGATGGGCGCGGCCTTCGCCGAATTCGGCGCCTTCCCCGTTGCTTTCCGGGAGTCCGCGGTGCGGGCGGTCGACGACGCCGTCCACTTCGCCGTCCGGCGCGCCCGCGACCGGACGGTGGCGAGCTCTCCCCCCGCACCGAAGTACTTCCCGGACCTGCCGCACTACCTGGGCGGCGACGACATCCTGGTCACGGTGGCCGCGCGGTACGCCTGGCGCTACGCCATCGCGCTCTGCGAGGAGTTCCGCACCCAACTGGCGCTCGCCTGGCGCGCCACGGCCCACCGGTACCTCGACCCGGCGCAGCGGTCGCGCGTGGACGAGTTGGCCGAGACCGTCGGGCTCGGCGTCGGGATCGCCTTCACGCACCAATCGCACCCGTTCTCGGACGCCTTCCAGCATGGTGAGCGCGCGCAGGCCGAGGCCAAGCGCGGCGCGCGCGGGCAGTTCGCCGCAATCAGTTGGGTCGACCTCACCGCGGAGGATCGCGTCCCCGCCGGCCGCTGGGCGGCCGTCGGCCACCTCGTGGCACAGCTCGATCTCACCGACCGGCGCCTGGGTGACCAGCCCGGCACCGGCGCGAACCCCGACGAGGTCCAGCGATGGCGGCAGGGCTCGCTGCTGCTCGACCTGCCCGACGGCGCGGAGGGTTCGGGCGACGGCGTCGGCTGGACCAACTCGCAGCGCGCCCGCGTCGCGGAAATCCTGCGCGACGGTTGGCCCGCCGAGGCGCGCCGGCGGCCCCGCGCGGAGGTGGACCGGGAACTGGCCGGACAGCTCCGGGACTGGTCGGCCCGCGCCGGCGACCGGCTGTGGGGACCCCTGGCCTCGGGCCGGGGCGCGACCAATGCCGACGTCGCGGACCTCGCCGACCTCCTCAACCGGCAAAGGTGGTGGCCCCAGCCATGACCGTCACGCTCACCTTCACCATCACCTTCCACGGGCCCTTCGCCGTGGCGACCGGCGCGGCCGGCCTCGGGCTGCACGCCCCCATCGACGGCGAGGTGCCGCTGCCGGGGTCGAGTCTCAAGGGGCTGCTGCGCGCGCAGGCCGAGACCGTGTTGGGCCTCACCGCCACGCACGTGGCCGCCGTCTTCGGCCTGCCCCGCCGGCCGTCCCCGTGGGCGTTTGTGGACGCGGGCCCCGACCACAAGTGGATCACCGACCGCCAGGCCCGGATCAAAGTCGACGATGAGGGCGCCGTCGAGCCCGGCGCGCTCCAACTCGGCGCCCAGGCGTGGGCGCGCACGGCCACGTTCGACGTCGAACAAATCGCACCCATCGCGGCCGACAACCTGCCCCGGCACGAATTGATCCTGCACGCCGCGGCCCGGTCGGTCAGCGCGCTGGGCGGGGGCCGACGGCGCGGCGCGGGTTGGGTGAGCATCGCCCGGACGGACGTCCCCTGGACCTCCGCCGACACCAGGGCACTGATCGCCCTGCGCGAGCGAGCCGGAGCGGAGGCCGGTCGATGAGGACATACCCCTTCACCCTGGAGGCGCGGGGCCGGATCTCGGCGGCGGCGGCGGCCGGCGTCGGGAACTTCATCGACGCCCACACCATCCTGCCCGGCACCACGCTCCGCGGCGCATTGGCCGCGGCCTGGTGGCTCGCCCGCGCCGGGCAGGTCGACGACGCCCAGGACCGACTCAACCAGCTCTTCGAGCGCGACCTGATCGTGCACCAGGCGGTCCCCCATGGCGCCGTGCTGCACGCGGCCTGCGAGCTCCGCTGCAAATACGAGTCGGGCACCCCGCCGATCGACCTCGCCCTCGATCTGCTGCGAGGCGCGGCCGCGGCAGAGCACCAGGCCTGCCCGCGCGACCTGCGTGGCGAGGCGTCCTGCGGCTGCCGGGGCGGGTTCGGCAAGGGTTGGATCACCGGCGTCGCGACGGTGGTACGGACCTCGGTGCGGCTGGGCGAGGACGGCCGCGCGGCGGAGGGGAACCTGTTCAGCCGCACCATGGTCGATCGCGGAACGGAGTACGACGGGCGGGTCCTGGTGCGGCCAGGCGCCGTGCTCGATCCGGCCGACGACGCCTGGTTGCGCGGCAGCTTCCAGTTGCGCATCGGCGGCCGACGCAGCGTGCTCGGGGCGGCCCGCTACCGGGCGGCGGCACCGGCGGCGGCACCGGCGGCGGCACCGGCGGCGGCACCGGCGGCGGCACCGGCGGCGGCCGGGCCGCATGAGACCGCGCCGACCGGGGCCGGATCGGCCGAGTTGGGGCCGGACCTGCGGCAACTCGCCCGGGAGGACGGACGCGCCGTGCTGCGCCTGCTGTCCCCCGCGGTGATCGTCGACGACTTCGGCGCGCCGTGCGTCGACGACGCCGGAGTCGCCGCGGAGTTCCGACGGCTGCTCGGGGAGGGCATCGCCATCGAGCGGGCGTGGGTCCGGACGCAGACCGTGACCGGCTGGCACGCCCGGTCGAGCCTTCCGCGCCCCGCGGAGCGCGCCGCCGCCGCCGGCTCGACGTGGCTGCTGAGCGGCGTCCCCGCCGACGCCCGCGAGCGCCTGGCCGAGGGGATCGGTTTGCGGACCGCCGAGGGGTACGGCGAGATCCTGGTCATCGAGACCGAGGCCGACGCCCGGCCCCCGCTGGTCCGCCCCGAATCGGATATCCCCTCGCGGCCGGCGCCGGGTGCGCAGCCGGTGCAAGCGTCGGGGACCCAGCAGGCGGGGCCGCCGGGCGCGCAGCAGGCGGGGCCGCCGGGCGGCGAGCCGGCGCCGGTGCCCCTCGCCACGGAGCGGAAGATCCCGTCGTCGGTCGCCGCGTTCATCGACGCGGTGCCGACCGAACAGCGGCGCACCGCGTTCCGTCGGGCGGCCTGGCACCTGCGCAACCTCGCCGACCTGCCGCCGGCCGCCCGAACCGCCGTCCGGCCCGCGAAGGCGTCCCTCGCCGTCTCGGAACCGTGGGCGATCGCCATGCCGGAACGCGCCCGCCGAGCGCTGCGCACGCTCATGACCGAGGAGCAGGACCTTGCCCGCGCCCGGCTGGCGCTGGACCACGAAATCGGGGAGGTCGGGCGATGATCCGCACGCTCTACCGGGTCACCATCGCGATCGAGGAGCCGTGGGGCGTCGGTGGGGTGCCCGACTCGGACGGCATCGGGTTGCCGATCCTCCTCGATCGCCGGCCGGGCGTCGGGGACACCCCGTACCTGCCGGCGACCTCGCTCGTCGGCTCGCTGCGCCGGCACCTCGACGACGTCGCGGCCCACCGGCCGAGCCGGTATAGCCCGCTCGACGCCGAACGAGTAGCGGCCACCGATACCGGTGCGACCCCGGAGTCGGCACCGGACCCGGAGTCGGCGCCGGACCCGGAGCGGGAGCCGCCCCGGACCTGGGTCACAGACCTGCTCGGCTTCGGCGACCCGAAGCCCAAGGCGTACTCCTCCCGGCTGGAAATCACCGCGCTCGGCACCCGGATCCGAGCCGATGCGGCACTCGGCGAGGGCGCCCCCGCCCCGGCCATCGCCACCCGAGGCGCCACGGCGATCAACCCCGGCTACCGCGCCGCACGGGACAAATCGCTGCGCAAGGAGCGGGTGGTCGCGGCAACGCCGGAGAATCCGACGGTAGTGGAGTGGTATCTCGAAAGCCCGGAAACCGAGAATGCCGACCTCATCGCGGCGCTGCGCTCGTGGCGGCCCGTCGTCGGACGCCGGCGCAGCACCGGTCGCGGCTCGGCTCGAGTGACCGCCGTCGAACACCTCACGCTCGACCTGGGCGACGCGGACGACCTGCACTGGTGGCTGACCGATCGGCACGGGTGGCTGACGGGCGGCGACGCGGGTCGGGACGACGTCGCGCGCAAGATTGGCGACCCCGACCCGGCAACGGCCGGCCCGACCGAGATCGTGGCGGGCTTCAGCGTGGTCGATGCGCTCCACGTCGGGACCGGTCTGACCGAGGACAAGGCCCAGGCGGAGACGACGAAAGCGCTCGAGATCGTCCGGGCGGACGACCGACCGGACTCGGTGCCGATCATTCCGGGCAGTTCCTGGAAGGGCCTGTTCCGGTCGCGGATCGAGCACATCGCCGCGCTCCTGGGCGGCTCGGCGCCCGACGGCGGCCCGTGGGACGCGTTCATCGCGCGCCGGTTCGGGCCGGCCTTCGGCGATCGGAGCGCGGCCGGGGACCTGGGCGCCGCCGGCGGTCGCCGGGGCGACCTCGTCTTCGCCGACTCCCGGTTCGAGTCGGCCGAGACCTTCGACCGCACCCACGTCGCCATCGACCGCTTCACCGGCGGCGCCCGCGACCAGGCGCTCTACACCGTGCGCGCCGTGCCGCCGGGCGCCCGGGCGACGCTGCGCATCCGCGGGGTCGGGGCCGGCGACCGCGCCCTGCTCCAGTGGGTGATGCAGGACCTGCACGAGGGGCTGATCGGCGTGGGCGGCATGACCTCGCGCGGCTACGGCACGATCGCCTTCGACTTACCGCCCGAGCCGACGCCCCTGACGGGAGCCTCATCGTGACCACCACCGAAGCCGGCCGGCTGGAGCCGATCTCGCGGCGGCCCTGGTCCACCGTCCTCGCAGCCCTGCCCACCGCAGCGATGCGCTGGCTCTGGGCCGACCCGAGCGGCGTCGTCCAGCGCGACGACCTGCCGCCACGCGCCCCGATGACGACGCACGTCTGGGGGTGGGGGCAGGAAACCTGGGTCCGGCTGCGGGTTGACCTCGACGACGCCGTCGGCGCCGTGCTCCGGCCCGGCGCCGACGGGCCGGGCACCGCCGTGACCTATTGCCGCTACGCCGCCACCGTGCGCGACGGCCGGGAGGTCGCTGCGGGCATGCTCCACCCCGACGATCTCCAGGGGCGCGAGATGACGATTCTGCAAGTCACCGGGCGAGCGGCAATGGCCTTCCTCGATGTCGGGCCGGGCAAGCGTGCGAAGTCGCCCCAGGGCGCCGATTAGAAGGAGACTCACGTGGCAACCGAGGAAGCCGAACCGCGTTCGACCGGGACATGGCTGCGGCATCATCTCTCCCGGATCGTCGTTCCGATCCTGCTCGCCATTGTTTCGGCCTTCGTGCCGATGGTCGCGTCTCTGGCCGTCGCCGACGCCACGGGGGCCGAGCATGGTCCGGATGCACGGCTCGGACCGTGGACCTTCCCGACGACGCCGGCGCGGCTCTGGCTGACCGTTGTCCTCGTCGTGGCCGCGGTGGTGCTGCTCGTCATCCAGATGCGCCTCAACCAGGCTCGCGGCGCGTTCTACTACCTCCGACTGCTGCCGGCTGGGCTGCCCGACTGGCACATGGGCCGCGCCGCGCGCGAGCGCTGCCTTGCCTTTCGCACGGTGTGTCGGCGCTACGACCCCACAATGGCGCCCGATCCGCGAGAGATCGACATCTCCGAAGACGTCCGTGATATGACCTACGACCTCGAACACTTGGTGAACGACGGCGCGACGACCGCGGGCCACCAGGTGGTCCCGAACCTCATCGCGCCGGCAGGCCTCGCGCTCGGCTTCGACTGGGCCGCGCGGCACCGGATCGACCTGCTCGAATTCAACAAACACTCCAAGCCGGAATTCGCCTTGCAGCTCGGCACATGCGTGGGCGACCGGGCGCAATACTCACCCGACCCGGAACTCCTCTTCCGCGTGGAAACCCTCGAACCGGTCCCGGACGATCCCGCAGCGGTCCGGTCGGTCTGGCTAGCGATCAGGGCGACCGAGAAGGGTGTCCCGGGCCCGCTCAAGGACGTCGACAAGAAGTGCCCTCTGCGCGCAGGCTGCGACGTCGTGCGGGTGGCCGCGCCGATCACGGGTGACCAGGCCGTGCAGACCATCGTCCCGAAGCGACAGCGCGCTCTTCTTCGGCGCGGCTGGCAGCGCGCGAGGCAATTCGACGGAGCTGCGGCGGAGATCTCGGCGGCGCAACTGGTCAACTTCGCGACCGCCGCGATCCGCAGCGCACTGAACGACTATCCCAACGCGACGATCCTGTTGAGCCTGAAGCTGCCCAAGACGGTCACGGTCGCGCTCGGCTGGCGGCTGGCACTCGCCGCGTCGTCGTCGCCGCCGGCCAAGGGGTGCCCTCCTCCCTGCTTCACCAACCCCTGGCCGCGTCTTGTCACGGTGGCGTGGCGCGACGACATCCAGCGGAACCAGATCACCCGGGTGCGCCGGGATCAGGTCGTGGCCGAGTCGCTCTTCGAGCGCGGCCTGCTCGGGGCATACGCGGATTCCTGGGGGCCGGGAGCGAGTGCGGCTTCGACTCCCCCGACTTTCTCGAGCACCCCGACAGTCTCAGCCGTCGCGGGCTCCGGCCCGGCCTCGGCGCCCGATCCCGAGCGGAACTGAAGGCGCGGCCGGCCGCTGGCCGCCGTCCACACCGCCCCGGCGGCGCGAAGCCCTCACGCCGGCCGGGCGTGCCGCCGCATGAAGTTCTCCATGATCAGCTTGGGCGCCCAGACCTCGCGGCTGCGCGCGACCGCCGAGACGGCCTCGACTTCCTCGGCCGCGAAATAGCCGTGGTGCTGGTAGACCTGGATTCGGGTCAGGATGCCTTCGAGGTCCAATTCCGGGTGGAACTGGGTGGCGTACAGGTTGGTCTTGATCCGGAACATCTGCACGGGGCAGGCGGCCGACGTCGCGAGCAAAGTCGCGTTGGCCGGCAGGGCGCGCACGGCCTCCTTGTGGCCGACGAACGCCGCGAACGTGTCCGGCACGCCCGCCAGCAACGGGTCCGAGCGGCCGTCCTCGGTCAGCGTGATCGAGACCGGCCCGACCTCCTCGGCGTAGGTCTCGTCGATGATGGCGCCCTGGTGTGCGCCCAGCGTCCCGACGCCGTAGCAGGCACCGAGGAACGGGAAGTCGCGCTCAACGATCTCGTCCAGGAGCGGCGTCAACTCGGCCTCGACCCGGCGCTGGGTGCGCGACTTCTCCTCGGGCGGCGTCGACGCGTTGAACGGCCCGCCGCCCACGATCACCCCGGAGTACCGGTCCAGGTCGATCGGCGGCAACGGCCCGCGCTCCATCCGCACGCGGTGCAACTGGCCGGGCAGCAGGGCGCCGAATCGGAGAATCGCCGCGTACTCGTCGTCGGCTGCTACGTCTTCATCCCGGGACGCCAGCAGCAGGAACGGCTTCATGAACCGAGCCTAGAACGTTCCGCCGAGCCGGCGGGCATCGCTCCCACGTAGCGGACGCCGGCCGGGAACAACCTCCGAACGAGGCCGTGACCAGGCCGCACACCCGCCCGCAGGGAAGCCCCGGCCGCCCGACGCGACGGCCGACGCCTGAGAGATCGCGCGTCACAGGTGTGGGCACTCGTGGCGCCACCGGCGGGCGCCGAAGCCGTGGTTGGTTGCCCGAGGTAGAGATCTCGCGAACGAACGAGAGGCACGGCCACCGAACGAGAGGCATCGCGAACGAACGAGAGGTACGGGCCGCGAACGAGAGGTATCGCGAGCCGGACCGACCGATTCGCGACGTTTAGCCTCTATCTCGTTGGCGATACCTCTATCTCGTTCGACAAACCTCTATCTCGCGCGCACTACCTCCGCCTCTCGCGCGGCGGTCACCGTCACCCGCGCCCCACGGCAGAACCCTCGCCGGCCGCCCGGAAACCACCCCCGCA
>JAVBMU010000029.1:0-8225 GCA_031552185.1 Cellulomonadaceae bacterium
CGCGACGCACCACCCTGCGTCCACCGCCACCCGAGCGAGCCGCGGCGCGCGAGGTAGAGCCACGGCGCGCGAGGTAGAGCCGTAGCGCGACCGACACGCCGGTCCCGCGACACCACGGATCTACCTCGGCCTCGCCGGCTCTCTCGGCGCGCGCCCGCGCCGGCCCGAGCCACCCCCGACCCCCCCCCGCGCCACCCCCCCACCACCTAACCGCGCGAGCTTTTGTCCCCAAGGTATGAGCGATAGCCGATCGATGATCGTCCAGGTCTTCCTTCCGGCTGAACACCTGTGTAGCATGCTGAACATGCGTACAGCCGCGGGTCCGGACGACGCGGTGTCGGTCGAGGGCGCGCGGCTCCCCTCCGACCTGACGGCCCGCGCCCGAATCCGGGACGCCGCCATCGACGCCTTCGCCGCGGAGGGCTTCCGGGCTTCGGTCCGGACCATCGCCGCGGCGGCCGGCGTCTCCCCGGCGCTGGTCACGCACCATTTCGGCACCAAGCACGCGCTGCGCGAGGACTGTGACGCCGAGGTTCTGCGTCGCTATCGCGCGCTCAAGTCGGAGGCGATCGCCGAACCGTCGTCGTACCTGCTCCGTATGCTCGGCGACGTCGGCACGGGCGGGCCGGTGCTGGTCTACCTGCTCCGCTCGATCCAGGCGGGGGGCGCCGTCGGCCGAGACTTCCTCGCCCATGTGATGGACGACGCCCGCGGCTATTTGGCGGACGCCGTCGCCGCGGGCGTCGTTCGCCCGTCGCGGGACGAGGAGGCGCGGCTGCGCTACCTGACATACCAGACGCTCGGCGCATTGCTGATCGAATTCCTGCTCAACCCGGACGCCGACGTCGCCACGATCGTCCGCGAGGTCCAGGAAACGACGATCCTGCCCACCCTCGAGTTGTTCACCGAGGGCATCCTCACGGACCGGAGCATGCTCGACGCATACCTGTCCTACCGCAACGACGCCACCAACCGGCAGCACGACTAGGGAAGAGACCATGGCAATTGTCGAGACAGCCATCGAGGTCGAGGGCCTCGTCAAGAACTTCGGCCACGTCCGCGCGCTGCAAGGGCTGGACCTGCGGGTTCCGGCCGGGCAGGTGACGGGATTCCTCGGTCCGAACGGTGCGGGCAAGTCCACCACCATCCGCATCCTGCTCGGCCTCCTGCGGGCCGACGGCGGCCGGGCCACGCTCCTGCGCGGCGACCCCTGGGTCGACGCCGTCGAGTTGCACCGCCGCGTCGCGTACGTGCCGGGCGATGTCACGCTCTGGCCGAACCTCACCGGCGGCCAGGCGATCGACATCCTGTGCCGGCTGACCGGCGGCGTCGACGTTGCCCGCAAGGCCGCCATGCTGGACCGGTTCGAACTCGACCCGACCAAGAAGGCGCGCACCTACTCCAAGGGCAACCGGCAAAAGGTCGCCCTGGTCGCGGCCCTCGCCTCGGACGCCGAGTTGCTGATCCTGGACGAGCCGACGTCGGGACTCGACCCGCTGATGGAGGCCGCGTTCCAGGAATCGATCCGCGAGGTCAAGGCGCAGGGGCGGTCGGTCCTCCTCTCCAGCCACATCTTTGCCGAGGTGGAGAAGCTCGCGGACACGATCACGATCATCCGCGACGGGCGGACGGTCGAGTCCGGCACGATGGCCGACCTGCGCCACCTCACCCGGACCCAGATCACCGTGGTGCTCGATGTCGCCGACGGCCTCGCCGCCGTGGCCGGGGTCCACGACCTGCGGTTCGAGGGCGACCACGTCACCTTCGCCGTCGACGAGGCCGAACTTGCCGCGGTCCTGGCGCGGCTGGCCGAGCTGAAGCCGCGCTCGCTCGTCTGCGCGCCGCCGTCGCTGGAGGAGTTGTTCCTCAGCCATTACGGCGATGAACTCGCCGCGCTGAACGGGAGCGGGCGATGACCACCACCCTCGCCCGGGCGCGGCGGCAGCCGGAACAACGACGCCGCCCGACGGTGGCGGCCTTCCGGCCGGCCCGCAACGCCACCGCCGGCCTCGGGGTCATGCTCGGCCTCGTCCTGCGCCGCAATCGGGTTCGGCTCGGCGTATGGCTCGCGGTCATCGTCGGGCTGTTCGCGTATGTGGCCGCGTACTACAACTCGATCTTCACCACCCAACAGGCGCTGGACGACTTCGCCCGGATCGGTGCCACGCCGTCGATGCGTGCCCTCACCGGCGTCGCGGCCGTGCCGAATACGTTGGGCGGCGCGGTCTGGACCAAGATCTGGATGACCCTCGTGCTGACGCTGGCGTTCGGCGTCGTCTTCCTGGTCACCCGCAACGGCCGCGCGGAGGAGGAGGCGGGACGGGCGGAGCTGTTGCGCTCGCGGGTCCTCGGCGTGCACGCCGCCTCGCTCGCGACCTACGTCGTCGTCGGGGCGCTGTGCCTCGCGGGTGGGCTCGGCGTAAGTCTGGCCTCGATGGCCATGGGCCTGGATCCGGCCGGTGCGGGCGTCGCGGGCTCGCTGGTCATGGGCGCGTCGGTGTTCGGGGTGGGCGTGTTGGCCCTGGGCGTGGCGGCCGTCGCCGGCCAGTTGGCCTCGACCGGCCGCGGTGCGAACGCGCTCGGTTCGGCGGTTTTGGGCGGGTTGTATGTGCTCCGGATGAGCGGCGACATGAACGACAGCGCCCTGATCTGGATCTCGCCGATCGGCTGGGCCGAGCAAATGGCGCCGTACGGACCGGATCGGTGGTGGCCGCTGTTGCTCCTGCTCGGCCTGGCGACGATCCTGCTCGCGGCGGCCGTGCGGATCGAGGGCCGCCGGGATCACGCGAGCGGGCTGCTCCCGGACCGGCCGGGACCGGCGGCCGCGAGCGCGGCGCTCGGCTCACTTATCGGCCTCGGGCTGCGGCTGCAGCGCGGCGCGGTGCTCGGCTGGACGCTGACGGTATTGTTCGCCGGCGCGCTCTTCGGCTCGCTCGTGGAGGCCATGTCCGACCTGGTGGCGGACGCGGGCGACGGCGTCGCGAAGATGATGCACGGGACGGGCACCGACGCGCTGCTGTCGATGCTGGTGATGATCCTGGCGATCGTGGTCGCGGTGTTCGCCGTGCAGACGACGTTGCAGATTCGGGCCGAGGAGGCCTCAGGGCATGTGGAGCCGCAGCTCGCGGGGGCGCTGGGTCGGCTGCGGTGGGCGACCGGCCGGCTGGCGCTGCCGGTGCTCGGCAGCGCGATTCTCCTGCTCGCGGGCGGCGCGCTGATGGGCGCCGGCTACGGCAGCTCGATCGACGACGCCGGGCAGACCCTCGCCCTCGCCGGCGCGGCGCTGGCCTATTGGCCGGCGATCATGGTGCTGGTCGCCATCGCCGTCGCCCTGTTCGGCCTGCTGCCCCGACTGTGCGTCCCGGTGAGTTGGGGCGTGCTCGGCCTGATCTGGGTGTTGGCGCTCGTCGGCGACGCCCTCAACCTGCCCACCTGGCTGCTCGACTCCACCCCGTTCAACGCCACGCCGTTCCAGCCGCTGGAGGCGATGAGGTGGTTGCCGATCATCGTCATGACCACCCTGGCGGTCGTGGCGGCGGGCGCCGGCCTGGCCCGGTTCCGCGCTCGTGACCTCACCGGGGATTAGGGGGTCCGGTCAGGCGCGCCGACGGCGTCGGCGCGCCGCCCAGGCCAGCGTCACGCCGAGGACGACGGCGACGGCTTGGCCGCCGAGGATCACCCGGTTGAGGTCGAGCGCGGGTTGCCAGCGGACACCCTCGTCGTCCACCACGTAGACCCCGAGCGGCCGGACCTGGACGCCGAATCCGCCGCCGCCGCCCGAACCCTCCGTCGCGCCCTGGCCGCGCATCGGCGGTCGCCGGTGCCCGTGGGGCCGTCCGTGGCCGGCGGCCGGCTGCTCGGCGGCCGGCTGCTCGGCGGGGCCGGACACGTCCGGCGGGGGGCCGCCGTCGGCGCCGTTCATTTCCCCGAAACCGGCCCCCCAGCCGGAGCCGGTACCACCCATCAGCTTGGCCACGGGGATCACGAGGGCCCCGTTGCGCTCGTAGGCCTCGCCGAACACGCGGCGAACCGTCAGTGAGTCGTGTGCTGCCCTGGTGATGTGGGCCGGATCGAATTCCGTCGCCCGAGGGGTGTGCTCCATCTCCGAATTCTACGGCCGGACCTGGATCGACGCGCGCAGCCGGCCGGATGCGGCTCGCCGCACCGGGTGCCCAACCGTGCCCGCCGCGGGCGCCCGGGGCCCGCTCAGTCCGCGCTCGACGAGCAGCCAGGCAGTGGGCTGAACGCGCTGGTCGTCGCGAGCAGGCTGCGCAGGGTGCTCACCGGAATCAGCAGGCTTCGGTCGTTGGAGGTCTTGGCGTAGACGACGCCGATCACTCGGCCCGAATCGTCGAGCGCCGCGGACCCGGAACTTCCCGGCTCCACCTCGGCATCCGTCACCAGGACCTCGCCGAGGTTCTGGTGCAACGGATCGCGGGTGACCCCGATGACCGTGCCCTGGGTGATGGTCAGCCTGCCGCCGTCGGGATAGCCGACGACGGTCACAGCCGAGCCGGTCACGGGGTCGGCCTGGGCCAGGGTGGGGTGGGCGGGCAGGTCCTCGCTGGTGCGGACGATCGCGAGGTCGGCCAGGGGCGCGGCGCTCGTCGTGGTGGCTTCGACGTCCCGGCCGTCGTAGGTGAGGATCTGCAGCGAATTCGAGTTCTGAACGACGTGCTTGTTGGTCACCAGGGTGCGCGCATCGAGTGCGAACCCCGAGCCGGTCGACAGCGAGTCACAACCGACGTTGCGGATCCGCACCGCCATCCGCCGCACGGCGTCGAACCCGTCGGGCGAGAGGTTCGCGGTGCCCGACGGGGATGCCATGGTGGGCGCGATCGGCACGACCTCACTGTCGCTTGGCACGGCCTCCGGCAGCGGCGGCAGGACGCCGCAGCCGCCGAGCCCGCCGAGCCCGGCGAGGAGGACGACGGCGATGGCGCCCCGGAGCCGGGGGCCGCCCCGCCCGGCCCGGCTCGAGCGGCCGGGGCGGATTCCGGTCACCGGTCGAGTTCCTGCTGCAGCCTGGCGTTCGCGTCGGTCGCCGCTCGGCACAAGCTGTCGACCTGTTTGGCGAACGTCTCCAGTTGGGCCGGGTCGTACTTCTCCCGCTGGCCGAGGTAGCCGATGAGCTGCTGCTGGGCCGTGGTGCATTGGCTGAGGGCTTCCGCGACCTGCCCCGCGGCGGTCGAGACCCGGCTCTGGTAGTCGAGGTAGCGCTGGGCGGTCACGTTCTGGTCGCCGAGTTGGGCCTTCTCATTGGCGAGATCGGTAATGCGGTTCTGCGCCGTGGTGAGTTGGCTGCGCGCCCCGGCGAGTTCGGCGGCCGTGGCTTTGAGGTCGGCCCGCAATTGCGCGACGTCGTTCCCGAGCCGGCGGCTGGTGGCCTCCCATTGCGCCGAGTGGTCCTGCCACTGGGCGGTGGCGACGGCCAGGTAGCCGGCGACCCCCAGCGTCGCCCCGAGCAGGACGCACAGGAGGATGATGACGCCGCGCCGCCCGCGCGCCGGGCGCCGGGGTGCGGCGCCGGGCCCGGTCGCGACCTGACCGGCGGCGGTTGTCGGGGCGGGCGACCCCGCCACCGCCGGCAGGGGAGTGGTGGGCGGCCCCGACGGCCCCCACCCGTCCGCGGCGACGCCCGCGGCCGGCGGCTGCGCTGGGGGACGCGCGATTGGCCGGTTGCCCGAAGGCCCCCAGGGATCGGCCGTCGTCAACTGACCGCCCCGGTGTACTTCTCGCCCGGCCCCTCGCCGAGCGGGTCGGGATACGGCGAGGCCTCGCGGAAGGCGAGCTGGAGCGAACGCAGGCCGTCGCGCAGCGCACGGGCGTGCTGCCCGCCGATGTCCGGCGCCGCGGCGGTCACCAACGCGGCCAGCGCGTTGATCAGCTTGCGCGCCTCGTCCAGATCCAGGTGGTTCTGATCGTGGGCGTCCTGCGCCAGGCCGCACTTGACCGCGGAGGCACTCATCAGATGGACCGCGGCCGTGGTGATGACCTCGACGGCGGGCACGTCGGCGATGTCCCGGGCGGCGGCCTGCGCCTGATCGCCGGTGGTGCTCGAGGAGGCGTTGATCATGGCGCCATTCTCCCACGGGCACTTCCTCCCGGGCGCTCGGGGCCGGGCCTCGGTCTCGACCTGCGGGACGTTCGGCCGCGGGTCACGCGGCGGTTCGTGAGCGCATTCTCATCGCCGGTTCACGCTCATCTCATGGCCGCCTGGTGGGCTGGTGCCCGACGGAATCGGTTTCCCACCCAGGAGGAGTCATGACAACGGTCCGAGGAAAAGTCCGGAAGCCACTGTTCGCGTTGGGCGCGGCCGCGGCCCTCGCCCTGACCATCACGCAGGTGGGCGCCGGCCAGGCGATGGCGGCCGCCCCGACGTGCGACGGCGTGCGCGCCACGATCGTCGGCACGAACGGCGCCGACCGCATCACCGGTACCAAGGGGGTCGACGTCATCGTCGCCCTGGGCGGCAATGACCGGATCAACGGCGCCGCCGGCAACGACCTGATCTGCGCCGGCGACGGCAATGACGACGTCGATGCGGGCGACGGCAACGACCGGGTCTTCGGCGGCAACGGCAATGACGACATCGACGCCGGCAGCGGCGCCGACAAGGTGTACGGACAGGCCGGTCACGATGAGATCGACGGCGACTCCGGCAACGACCTGCTGGGCGGCAGCACCGGCAACGACGAGATCAGCGGCGACTCCGGCAACGACACGATCTACGGCGGGTCGGGCAACGACGAACTCGACGGCGACTCCGGCAATGACACGATCTACGGCGAGTCCGGGGACGACTACATCGAGGGCGGGTCCGGCACCGACCGGTTGAACGGCGGCAGCGGACGCAACCGGGTCTATCAGGACGAGGGACCCGACGACTGAGGTCGCAGCGACCCCCGGGCGACGACGGGCGGGTGGACCCGGCCACCCGCCCGTCGTCGTGCCGTCGTGTCGTGGCTGGGCCGGGGCCGGGTCGGGGCTGGGTCGGGACTATGCCGTGGCGCTGCGGGGACTTCGGTCGTCGCGGCACGGTGCCCCTCTGCTACCCTGGTCGCTGACCGACTCGCGCGGTCGCTCCGGCACGTTTGGACGCGTCGGGGTGGGCCGGGCGGGTGCGCAAGTGGATTCCATCCCACCCGGGTCTCGACCGCGGGCGGACCGGACGACGGATGTCGACCGGTCGGCTCCCACGGAGGCCGGGTCAGGTCCGTCGGTGGCCCGCATCGCGAGCCCGACGGCGTCGCGTGCCGCGACCGAGGTCGACGGCATCGCGCGTGGCCTCCATCCTGCGACCGGGACGGGGGCTGTTCTCGTTCCCGGGGGTCCACCGACGAAACCTCAAGGGAGCATCACATCAGCGACCCTCGCATCAACGACCGGATCCGCGTTCCCGAGGTCCGGCTCATCGGGCCGGGCGGGGAGCAGGTCGGCGTCGTCCGGACAGAGGTTGCCCTCAAGCTCGCGCAGGACGCGGACCTCGACCTCGTTGAAGTCGCGCCCGACGCCCGTCCGCCCGTCGCGAAGCTCATGGATTTCGGCAAGTTCAAGTACGAGTCGGACATGAAGGCGCGCGAGGCGCGGCGCAACCAGGCCAACACCGTGCTGAAGGAAATCCGGTTCCGGCTCAAGATCGACCCCCACGACTACGGCACCAAGCGCGGCCACGTCGAGCGCTTCCTCAAGGCCGGCGACAAGGTCAAGGTCATGATCATGTTCCGGGGCCGCGAGCAATCGCGCCCGGAGATGGGCATTCGCCTGCTGCAGCGGTTGGCCGACGACATCGCCGAATTCGGCTTCGTCGAGTCCTCGCCGAAGCAGGACGGCCGCAACATGACCATGGTGCTCGGCCCGACGAAGAAGAAGGCCGACGCCCGCAGCGAGCAGCGCAAGCGGTCGGGCGACGACACTCGGCCGGCGGTTCGTCGCAGCCAGGGCGCCGAGCGTGCCCCGAGCGCGACGGACGGCACCGAATGGGCGGATGCGGTCGCCGCAACCGAGCAGGCGGCGGCCGAGCAGGCTGCCGCAGCCGCTGCGGCGGAGCAGGCCACCGCGGGTCAGGCCACCGCGGGTCAGGCCGCCGTCGAGCAGGCAACCGCGGGTCAGGCCACCGCGGGTCAGGCCACCGTCGAGCAGGCCGCCCGGACCGCGCCCCGCGCGGCGGGCGGCGAGGCTTCGCGTCCGGCCGGCGGCGCAGCGCGTCCGGCGGCGTCGCCGCG
>JAVBMU010000055.1:0-9751 GCA_031552185.1 Cellulomonadaceae bacterium
CCCCCCCCCCGTGTGTGCTCGGGTGTGGGGGTGTCCGCGCCCTCCCGGCCGCGCGCTGGCGCCCGGGGGGGCCGCGCGGGGGCGCCCGGGTGGGCCCCCCGGGGGCCCGCCGCTCGGTCCGCTCCGGGAGTTGGCGGGCCGATCAGTGCCGATCCGCGGCGAGGATCACGTCGTGGGGGCCGTGGCGCGGTCTTCGAGCACCTGCAGCACGGTGCGCACGCTCATCCCTGTCGCTCCTTTGCCCATGTAGCCGAGGGGGGCGGAGGCGAAGCCGGGGCCCGCGATGTCCAGGTGCGCCCACTCGGTCTCGCCGACGAACTCCGCCAGGAAGATCCCGGCGGAGAGCGCGCCGCCGGGGCGATCGCCGATGTTGCGCAGATCGGCCACGCGGCCGGTGAGGTCCGCGCGCAGCTCCGCCGGGAAGGGCAGGGGCCAGAACGGCTCCCCGCTGACCTCGGAGGCCTCCAGGACGATGCCCCGGCCGAGCTCGGTCCCCATCACAGCGGCGGTGCGCTTGCCGAGAGCGACCACGGCGGCGCCGGTGAGGGTGGCGACGTCCATCACCAGGTCCGGGCCGTCGGCGACCGCGTCGACCAGGGCGTCGGCCATGACCATGCGGCCCTCGGCGTCGGTGTTGAGCACCTCGACGGTCTTTCCGCCGCGGATCGCGATGACGTCCGAGGGGCGCTGGGCGGAGCCGCCGGGCATGTTCTCCGCGAGACACAGCCACCCGGTCACGGCCACGGGCAGGCCGAGGCGCTCCGCCGCGACGACCGTGTGCAGCACGGCGGCGGCGCCGGCCATGTCCGACTTCATCGCCTCCATGCCCTTGGCCGGCTTGATCGAGATGCCGCCCGAGTCGAAGGTGATCCCCTTGCCGACGAGCGCGATCTTCGCCGCCGGGCGCGTCGGCGCGTAGGCCACCTTGACCAGTCGCGGCGTGCGCGCCGAGCCCTGGCCGACGGCCAGCAGCCCGCCGTAGCTGCCGGCGGCGAGCGCCTTCTCGTCCAACACCGTGACCTTCACGCCGGTGCCCTTCGCCGCCGCCTTGGCGGCGTCGGCGAACGCGGCCGGGTACAGGTCGTTCGGCGCGGTGTTGACCAGGTCGCGGACCGCGTGGACGGCGTCGGCGATGATCGTCGCCCGGGCGGCCGCGGCCTTGCCGGCCGCGCCCTTGGCGGCGGGGGAGAAGACCTCGAGCGCGCGCACGCCCCGGCGGTGCTCCGCATCCGGTCCGGTGCGGTAGCGCGAGTAGGCGTAGGCCCCGAGCGCCGCCCCCTCGGCGACCGCCCCGAGGGCGGCGGCGTCGTCGGCGGGCAGGGCGATGGCCACCGCGTCGGTGCCCGCCAACTCGCGGGCGGCGGCGCCGGCCGCCCGGCGCAGTGCCTCGGACGTGAATCGGCCGTCCGGATTCGGCTCCCCGAGGCCGACGAGCACCAACACCGGCGCCTTGACGCCGCTGCCGGCCGGCAGCCGGCGAACCTCGTCGGGCTCGCCGCTGATTCCCAGGGCAGGAGCGAGATCGGCCACGCGGGCCGCGAGCGCGCGCGGCAGGTCGGCGCCGACCACGGCGACCCCGCCCGGGACGGGGTGCGTGCCGACGACGAGCGCGTCGGCCTTGGCGGCGATGGGGGACTTCGCTGAGCAGGTCAGTTCGGGCACCGACCGATCGTATCGCCCGGCGTCGCCGGCGGTCCGGTGAGGACCGATCCCGCGCCGGGGATGGGCCGGACCGGTACGCTCCGGGCGTGTTGTTCCTCGTCCTCGCCGTCGTGGTCGCCGCGCTCGCGCTCGCCGCGTGGGCCGGCGTGTTCGTGGCCCGGGACCGGGCGGTCGTCCTGCGCCAATTGTGGGGCGCCGCGGTGGTGGAGGCCGGGGTGTTCGCGCAGGTGGTGGTGGCGGCGCTGGCCGCGGCGGGCGGGACGAGCCCGACCCGGCCGGGACTGTTCTGGGGGTACCTCGCGGCGGCGCTGATCCTGCTGCCGGCCGCGGCGTTGTGGGCCTTCGCCGAACGCACCCGGTGGAGTTCGGTCGTGTTGCTCGCTGCGGCATTGGTGCTGGCAGTGGTGGAATGGCGGGTGTGGCAGATTTGGACCGCATGACGACGCGACCGCCCCGGCGCCGGCCGGCCCCGACCGGCACCGGGTTCGGCCGGCTGCTCGTGACGGTGTACGGCGTGTTCGCGCTGGCCGCGACGGCGCGGGCAGGCTTTCAACTGGCGACCAAAGCGGCGCAGGCTCCGGTGGCCTACGCCCTGTCCGCGTTCGCCGGCCTCGTGTACCTCGTCGCGACGGTGGCCCTCGCGCGCGGCGGCCGAACGGCGCGCCGGGTCGCGTGGTTCGCCGTCGGCACGGAGTTGGTCGGGGTGCTCGCCGTGGGCGCGGCCTCGCTCGTCGACGCCGCCGCCTTCCCGGACGAGACGGTGTGGTCGAACTTCGGAGCCGGGTACGGGTATGTGCCCTTGGTGCTTCCGTTCGTCGGCCTGTGGTGGTTGTGGCACACCGGGCGCGGGGGCGGCGCGGCGCCGATGGATCCGCCGGCAGACTCCTCGGAGGACTCCCCAGCGAACTCCCCGGAGGTGTCATGACTCGCCCGCCGCGCCTGTACGGCGCGCTCTTCCGCCAGGTCTTCCGTGGCATGGACCCGGAGCGGGCGCACCTGCTCGCGTTCCGGCTGATCGAGTTCGCCGGCCGGGTCCCAGCGGTGCGGCTCGCCCTCGCGGCGACGGTGGGTCGCCCGCCGGCTTCCGGCCACCAGGTTTCGGGCCGCCGGGTGTTGGGCCGGACGGTCCCGGCGCCGTTCGGTCTCGCCGGCGGCTTCGACAAGGACGCCCGGGCGGTGCTCGGCCTGGCCGCGCTCGGCTTCGGCTTTGTCGAGGTCGGCACCATCACGGCCCACCCGCAGCCGGGCAACGAGCGCCCGCGGCTGTGGCGCGAACTCGACGCGCAGGCGTTGCGGAACCGGATGGGCTTCAACAACGAGGGCGCGCCGGCCGCCGCGCGCCAGTTGGCGCGGCTGCGCCGGAGCGCGGCGGGCCGCGCCGTCGTCGTCGGCGTGAATATCGGCAAGACGAAGGTGACGCCGGCGCAGGCGGCGGCGGGGGACTACGCGACCAGCGCGAGCCTGCTCGCGCCCTACGCGGATTACCTCGTGGTCAATGTGTCCTCGCCGAACACCCCGGGCCTGCGGGACCTGCAGCAGGTGGACGCGCTGCGCCCGATCCTGGCGGCGGTCCGCGCCGCGGCGGACGTCTCGACGGCCGCCGCGGGGCGGGCGCCGGTGCCGTTGCTGGTCAAGATCGCGCCGGACCTCGCGGACGCCGACGTCGACGCCGTCGCCGAACTGGTGGCCGAACTGGGACTGGACGGCGTCGTCGCCGTCAACACCACGATCGCCCACGACCTCGGCCCGGGCGGGCTGTCCGGCCCGCCGCTGCTCGCCCGCGGCCTGCAGGTGGTGGCCCGGTTGCGGGACCGGCTCGGGGCCGAGTCGGTGATCATCGGCGTCGGCGGCATCACGACCGCCGCCGACGCCCGGCGCTACCTCGCCGCCGGGGCGGACCTGGTGCAGGGGTACACCGGGTTCATCTATCAAGGTCCGTGCTGGGCGGGCCGCATCAATCGGGCGCTGGCCGCGCCCGGCCGGACGGCATCGAAGGAGAGCCGCGCATGATCCGACCGAAGTGGGTCTGGGAATTCGACGATCCGGACGGGCGCGCCCTGGCCGCGGTGATCAGCCCGGTGTTCACCAATCAGTACGACGCCGAGCAGTGGCTCGGCGAGACGTGGCGCATCCTGGCGGGGCGCGGCGCCCAGCGGGGCCGCCTGCTGCACGACGGCAAGCAGGCGACCCCAGCGGTTGAGTTGCGCCCGGGCTGACCCGGCCCGGTCCGCCGGTCGGCTCGCCGCCCGGGCGGACCGACCGAATCAGGTCACACCGGCCGGCGCCGGGGCGTGCTGTCGGCCATTCGCGCCGGGTCGCGCTCGACGACGTCGCCGAGCGCCGTATCGATCCGGTCCATCAGTTCGGCCGGGATGACCACGCCGGACGCCTTGGCATTCTCGGCCACCTGTTCGGGGCGGGACGCCCCGATGAGCGCCGCCGCGACGTTGTCGTTCTGCAACACCCACGCGACGGCAAGCTGCGCCATCGTGAGCCCGAGTTCGTCCGCGATCGGCCGCAGGCTCTGCACCCGGGTGAGGATGTCGTCGGTCATGAACCGCTCGATGAACTTGGCGCCGCTCTTCTCGTCGGTCGCCCTTGACCCCGCCGGCGGGGCCTGGCCGGGCCGGTACTTGCCGGTCAGGACGCCCTGGGCGATGGGCGACCAGACGATCTGGGCGAGCCCCAGGTCGCGCGACGTCGGCACGACCTCGTCCTCGATGACCCGCCACAGCATCGAGTACTGCGGCTGGTTGGAGATCAGCGGGACGCGCAATTCCCGGGCCAACTCGACGCCTGCCCGGATCTGCTCGGCGGTCCACTCCGAGACGCCGATGTACAGCGCCTTGCCGGCCCGGACCACGTCCGCGAACGCCTGCATGGTCTCTTCGAGCGGCGTTTCGACGTCGAATCGGTGGGCCTGGTACAGGTCCAGGTAGTCGGTGCCGAGCCGGCGCAGCGAGCCGTTGATCGATTCGAGAATGTGCTTGCGGGACAGTCCGGTGTCATTGGGTCCGCCCGGTCCGGTGGGCCAATAGACCTTGCTGAAGATCTCGAGCGACTCGCGACGCCGGCCCCGCAGAGCCTCGCCGAGCACCTGTTCGGCCCGGGTGTTCGCGTAGACGTCCGCCGTGTCGAAGGTGGTGATCCCGACGTCGAGTGCCGCGTGCACGCACCGGATCGCGGCGTCGTTCTCCACCTGCGATCCGTGCGTCACCCAGTTCCCGTAGGTGATCTCAGAGATCTTCAGACCGGATCGGCCGAGGTAACGATAGGCAACCATGCCGCTACCCTATGCGCGGGCGGCTTCGTGCCGCCGGGGCGGGCGGCGTCGAACGTGACGAACCGCATGGTGGCGGCACCCGCGTCAGGCGGGCCGGACCCCGCGCTTGGCCTGCTGGGGCTTCGGCAGCCGGCCGCGGCGAACCTGGCCGGCGCGGGCCACCGCGTAGGTCGCCGTTCCACGCGGGAACTGAACGTCCGCGCCGAATCTCTCCCGCAGTCGCCGCTTGAGGCGCTGCCACAGGATCACGAGGTCGAGCACCGCGGCCGACGCGTACCCGAACAGGCCGGCTAGCATGATGAGGGGCCACCCGGGGGTGGAGAAAGGCCAGACGGGGCTGAGGTTGGCGAGAATGCCAACGATGAACCCCAACCCGACCGGCAGGAAGAACTCGCCGAGGTTCCATCGCGCGTCGACATAGTCGCGGATGTACCGCCGAAGCGGACCCCGGTCCTTGGGCGGCAGGTACTCCTCGGCGGCCTCCGGCGCGGCGGCGCCCGCCGCGGATTCGGAACCCACGCAACTACCCTACTCCGGGCGTACTCCGCGTTTGGCCTGCAGCGGCTTGGGCAGCCGGGCGCGGCGCAATTGGAAGGCGCGGGTCACCGCGTACATCGCCGTCCCGCGCGGGAACTGGACGTCCGCGCCGAACTTCTCCCGCAACCGCCGCTTGAGGCGCTGCCACAGGATCACGCCGTCGAGCACCGCGGCCAGCACGAAGCCGTAGAGCCCGACCACCACGATGAGGGATAGCACGGGGCTGCGGTTGGCGAACAGGGTGGCGACGATGAACACCAGCGCGATCGGCAGGAAGAACTCGCCGAGGTTCCACCGCGCGTCGATGTAGTCGCGGATGTAGCGCCGCATCGGGCCCTTGTCCTTGGGCGGCAGGTACCGCTCGTCGCCGGTCTGCATTGCGCGGTACTGGCGTTCGCGCGCCTCGCGTTGGGCAGCCTTCGCGTTCTGCGCGGCGACGCGCCGGTCGCCGGCCACAAGCGGCCGCTTGTTCGCGGCCTCGGCGTCCCGGCGCTTGGGCGTGGGCCGACCCTTGCCGGCGCGCTCGACCTCGGCGGCCTGCTCGACGGGGTCGGGGGAGGTCGGGGCGCCGCCTGTGGCGGACTTGGAGCGGGAGAACACGGCTCCAGCCTAATCGAGCCGGGCCGGCGCCGGCAGGGCCGTTCGGCTGATCGTCGCATCGCCTTCCGGCCGGCCGTCGGGTCCTCGTCCGACGCCCGGCCGAACCGAGTAGCGTGGGTGCCCGTGACCACGCAGAACTTGCCCGACGTCGACCGGTTGCGCGCCCGCGTTGCGGCTCAGATGCCCACTTTGCGCGCCGACCTCGAAGCCCTGGTCCGGATTCCCTCCATTTCCAACCCGGCCTTCGACCCCGCGCAGGTGGATCGCAGCGCCGAGGCCGTCGCCGAGCTGCTCAAGGGCGCGGGCCTGGCGGAGGTTCAGATCCTGCGCGCGGGTTATCCCGGCGCCCGCCAGGGGGCGCCCGCGGTCGTCGCGCGCAAGCCCGCGCCGCCCGGGGCACCGACCGTCATGCTGTACGCGCACCACGACGTCCAGCCGGTCGGCGACCGGGCCGAGTGGTTGACCGAGCCCTTCGAGCCGACCGAGCGGGACGGGCGGCTGTTCGCGCGCGGCGCAGCGGACGACAAGGCCGGCATCGCGGCCCACCTCGGGGCGCTGCGCGCGCTGACGGCGGAGGGCGGCGTCCCGGTCGGGATCACGGTCTTCGTCGAGGGCGAGGAGGAGATCGGCTCGCCGACCTTCCTGCCTTTCCTGCGCACTCACATGGAGCTGCTCGCCGCGGATGTGATCGTCGTCGCGGACTCGGTGAATTGGAAGGTCGGCGTGCCCGCGCTGACCACCGCCCTGCGCGGGTTGGTCGACTGCGAGGTCGAGGTCGCCGTCCTCGAGCATGCCATCCACTCCGGCATGTACGGCGGCCCGATCCTCGACGCCGTGACCCTGCTCGCCCGGCTGATCGCCACCCTGCACGACGACGCGGGGAACGTCGCCGTCGCCGGCCTGGCCGCGGCGCCCGAGCCGACGGTCGACTACACCGAGGCGGAGATTCGCGCCGACGCGTCGGTGCTCGACGGCGTCGTGCTCGCCGGCGAGGGTTCCATCGCCGGCCGGATCTGGGCCAAGCCGGCGATCAGCGTGATCGGCCTGGACGCCACGCGCGTGGCCGAGGCGTCCAACACGATCGCCCCGCGCGCGTCGGCGAAGCTGTCGCTGCGGATCGCGCCCGGCGAGGATCCCGCCGCCGCCATGGAGGCGCTGCGCGTGCACCTGCTGGCGCACGCTCCGTTCGGCGCTCGGGTGACCGTGCGCGACGGCGAGACCGGCAAGCCGTTCCTGGCGCCCGAGGACTCGACCGCGATGCGCACGGCACGCTGGGCATTCGCCCAGGCGTGGGGGACCGAGCCGGTGGACATCGGCGTCGGCGGGTCGATCCCGTTCATTGCCGACCTGCTGGACGTCTACCCGGACGCCGCCATCCTGGTCACGGGCGTCGAGGATCCGGATTCCCGGGCGCACGGCGCCAACGAATCGGTGCACTTGGGCGAACTCGAACAGGCGGTGCTCGCCGAGGCGCTGCTGCTTGCCCGGCTCGGGGCCGGCGCCGCGGAGAAGCCGACGACGCCGAGATAGATCCGTGGCGTCGCGGACCCGGCGCGCCGGACGCGCTACGGATCTTCCTCGCGCGGCACGGCTCTACTTCGCATGGGGTTAGCGCACGAGCCGGATGGGGCCCGGGTAGCGCGCCACTGCGGGGTCCGAGGTGAGCAGGACCATGCCCTCCGTCGTCGCCTGGGCGACCAGGAGCCGGTCGAACGGATCGGCGTGCAGCGGAGGTAGGTTTGGACTCCCGGGCGGCGCCAAGGTCGCGCGTCGACGTCGAACGCCACGCGAATCGGCGACGCGAATCAGCCGCAGGCGGGCGCGACGCGCTGGGCGACGTCGACCGCCCGGGCCCACGCGAGCATGTCGTGGGGCAAGTCGGGCGAGATCTGGCCCGGCGCACCGAGCAGCTCCACGACGTCGGTCGCCGGCACCCGGGCATGGCCCGCTCGGGCGAGGAACCGCGCGGCCACAAAGCCGCGGGCACAGACCTCCTCGCCCCGAGTGAAGATCTGCTCGACGTAGACCACCCGCTCGTCCCAGCCGAGGGTACGGGTGGTGATCTCGAACCGGTCGCCGAGCCGCAGCGAGCGGCGGTAGCTCATGGTGGAGGCGGCCACGACCGGGAACCAACCGCGCCTGCGCAGCGGGCCGAAGCCGTCGATGTCCGCGATGTAGTTGGCCCGCGCAATGTCCATCATCTGCAGACAGACGCCGTTGTTGACGTGCCAGTACAGGTCGATGTCGCCGGGGCGGACCCGCATCCGCGTGACCGACGGCTCCAACAGGCCGAGCGGCTCGCGGTGCCTGCGCGGGAAGGTCATTGCAGAGGTCAGTTGTACTCGTCGGGTCACCGCGGCAGGTTACCCGGTTCCGCCCCCGGACTCACGCCGGCGGCGTCAGACGGGCGGCAGCGGGTCGTACTGAATGGCGCGCCGCACCGCGAGGGCGACGCGGGCGGTCTCGAGCCGGGCGACCAGGTGCAGCGCCATGTCGATCCCGGCCGACACCCCGGCTGAGGTGACGACATCGCCGTCGTCCACGAACCTCGCCTCGGTGTCCACCACGATGCTCGGGTCGATGTCGGCCAACTCGTCGTAGTGCGCCCAGTGCGTTGTCGCCGGCCGACCGGCGAGCAGGCCCGCCGCCGCCAGGACCAACGAGCCGGTGCAGACCGAGGCGATCAGCGGCGTCTGGCGCCGGACCGAACGCAGCCAATCGAGGTGGGCCGAGTCCGCGGCGAGCGACCGGGTGCCCCACCCGCCCGGGTACACCAGCAGGTGCAGCGGGCCGACGTCGTCCGCCCCCCGATCGGGCAACATGCGCAGGCCATTGGCCATTCGCACCCCGCTGCCGTCCCAGGAGAACGTGCTGACGGTAGGTTTGAGCGCCGAATGCTCCGGCCACATGCTCAGCACCTCGAGCGGGCCGACGACGTCGAGTTCCTCGGCCTCGTCGAAGACGAAGATTCCGACGGTCAGCCCGCTTCCTGTGCTCACGCGACCATCGTCGCATGCATCGCCGGCCACGTCAGGCGACCCGCGCAATCCCGATCGGCTGGGAGAATGCCCGCCATGCATGTGCTCGTGGTGTCCCTGGCCGCTGACCCGACGACCGACCCGGCTCCCCCCGGCGAGGCGGGCGAATCGGAGCCCGACGCCGCGGCGGTTGCCGGCTGGTGGCGGGCGGGCGCCCCGGCTGCGCGGGTGGCGGCGCTGCACCTCTCCGACGGGCGGCACGGCTTCCTGGCCGCGCTGGCCGACGTCGTGCCCGACGTCGTTGACATGGCGCCGGCCCGGGGCGTCGCCGGCCGGCGGACCGGCGGCGCCGCGCCGACGCTCTTCCTCGACGCCGGCGACGTGGCTTGGTCCGGGGGTTCCGCGAGGTCCAGGGGCTCCGCGAGGTCCGGGGACTCGGGCGCGCTCGGCCGCTTGCTCGCCGCCGCCGCCCCGCGGGGCGCCGCGTCCCGGGTCGTCGTCGCGACGGCGCGAGCGGCGGCCGACGACGCGGGCGAGGGCATGCTCCGCGCCCTCGCCGCGGCGGCGAGGGCGCCCGGCGTCGATGCCGCACTCGAAGCCCGCGAGCAGGCGCTCGAACGGCCGGCCGGCCCGGCTCGGGTCGGCGGTGCTGGGGCCGGCGGTGCCGGGGCCGGCGGTGCTGGGGCCGGCG
>JAVBMU010000086.1:0-8317 GCA_031552185.1 Cellulomonadaceae bacterium
CGACGGGGAGATCGAAACGTGCTGCGGTCGCTCGCGCCCGGCGGGCGCGTGGTCACCATCGCCCGGGGCCGCACTGCCGCCGACTCGCCCGCGCTCGCCGCGGCCCGCGCGGGCATCGACGCGTTCTGCCGCTCGCTCGCCAAGGAACTGCGGGCGGGGGCGACGTCGAACGGCATCGTACTGACCGACGACGCGGCGCCCGGCGACCCGGCGGTGCTCGGCGCGCTGCGGTTCTTCTGCTCGGGCCGATCGGCCTTTGTCGACGGACAGTTCCTGCCGGTCGGTCCCGCGCCGGCGCCCGCCGCGCCGCCAGTGCCGGCGCCCCCGGCTCCCCCCGCGGCGGCTCCCCCCGCGGCCAAGCCGCTGGCCGGCAAGGTCGCAGTCGTGACCGGGGGCGCCCGCGGCATCGGCGCGGCGACCGCCCGGGTGCTGGCCCGGGACGGCGCGACCGTCGTCGTGGTGGACGTCCCGGGCGCCGGCGAATCGCTGGCCGCCGTCGCGAACGAGATCCGTGGCACCGCGCTGCAACTCGACGTCACCGGCGCCTGCGCAGGCGCCCGCATTCTGGAGCACTGCCGGGCGCGCCACGGCGGGCTCGACATCCTGGTCCACAACGCGGGCATCACCAGGGACAAGCTGCTCGCCAACATGTCCGCCGGGAAGTGGGACGCCGTGATCTCGGTCAATCTCGCGGCGCAACTGCGGATCACCGAGTACCTGCTGGGCGCGAACGGCTTCCGGCCCGGGGCGCGGGTGATCTCGCTGTCCTCCACTTCCGGCATCGCAGGCAACCGCGGCCAGACGAACTATGGCTTTTCCAAGGGCGGCGTGATCGGGCACACCGAGGCGATCGCGCCGCTGTTCGCGGCCATCGGCGGCACCGCCAACGCGGTCGCGCCCGGCCTGATCGAGACCGAGATGACGGCCGCGATGCCGTTCGCCGCGCGCGAGATCGCGCGGCGGGCGTCCAGCCTGCAGCAGGGCGGCCTGCCGGGAGACGTCGGGGAGGCCGTCGCCTTCCTCGCCTCGCCCGACGCCGCGGGGATCAACGGCCAGGTGCTGCGGGTCTGCGGGCAGAACCTGGTGGGCCGATGACGGCCGAGACGAATCGGGCCGAGACGGGTCCGGCCGAGACGGGTCCGACCGCCGCCGTGACCACCCTGCCGGAGTTGCCCGGCCTGCCGGGGCTCTACGCCCGTGGCGTCGCGGCGTCGGGGCGGATCGCCGCCGGCCGGATCGCCGCCGAGCGCGGCATTCCGGGCGCGCGCGAGCGCGCCCTCGGTCTGCCGGACGTCACCTTGCGGGTGGCGGGCGTGCGAACCAACGGCGACGACGTCGTCCGCCGACTGACTGCCTATCAGCGGCTGCTGCGCGAGCCGGGCTCCGACCTGCTGCCCGCGGGCTTCCTGCACGTGCTCGGATTCCCGCTGACGACGGCGCTGCTGGTCCGCGACGACTTTCCGTTTCCTTTGCTCGGCCTGATCCACGTCGCGAATTCCGCGAGCCTGATCCAGCCGGTGCGGCTCGGGGACTCGCTCGTCCTGCTCGCCCACGCGCGGGGACTGCGCGCGCATCGGCGCGGGGCGCAGCTCGAGGTCGTCCTCGAGGTCCTGATCCAGCGCGCCAAGGGCGCGCGCGGCCGGGGCCTGTCCGCGACGACGCTCGCGTACCGCGGCGTGTCCACCTACCTCGCCCGGGGCGTGACGCTGCCCGACGGCGCTGCGGCCGGCAACGGAAGCACCATGGCCGCGGGCGGTAGTAGCGCCGCGGGCGGTAGTGGCGCCGTCGTCGGCAGTCATCGGTTTGCGCCCCCGCAGCCGACCGCGCGCTGGGCGCTCGCGGCGAACGTCGGCCGGGCGTACGCCGCGGTCTCCGGCGACCGCAACCCCATCCATTTGTCGGTGCTCGGCGCCAAGGCGTTCGGCTTTCCGCGGGCGATCGCGCACGGGATGTACACCGCCGCGCGCGCCCTGGCCGAGGTCGGGCGGGCGCGCGGCGACCGGTACGACTGGACGGTCGACTTCGCCGGCCCCGTGCTCCTGCCGGGCTCCGTCAACGTGGCGATCCTCCCCGCCGTCGACGCCCCGTGGCGCGAGCGGGAACCGGGCGAGCCGGCGCCGCCGGGCGCCATCGCCTACGCCGGGTGGAGCCGCGACGGTCGCCCCCACTTCACCGGGACCGTCTGCCCCCGCTGACCGGCGGGGCACCGACCGGGCGATTTACCACGGAGTAGCGACTCGCCGCCGGCGACAGCCCCGCGCGCCACCTGGCGGATCCGACGCGGGGGCGACGTCGATGTAGAGGGTCGACGCCGATGCAGAGGGTCAGCCAGCGAGTCAGTACCTAGCGCGGCGAGTCAGTACCTAGCGCGGCGAGTCAGTACCTGAGCCGCCCAGGAAGCGCCGACACGCCGGGAAAACGAGCACCGAACAGCCGCAAGGTACTGACTCGGCGGCTCAGGTACTGACTCGCGTGACCAAGTACTGACTCGCCGCGCCAAGTACTGACTCGCGGTCTGGGTGCTACCTCGCGAGGCACCACCCCACCCGCGGACGACCACACACAGCGGTGTCGGCAGTTCGACCGAATCGACGACGTCGCCCGCTCCGGACCGGTCGACCCGGACCAGGGCGAGCCGGTCGGAGCCCTGCAGCGCGACCGCCAGAAGGTCCGCACCACCGCCCCGGGCAGGCCGCCCCCCGGCCGGCAGCCCCGCCGCCGGCCGCCCGGCAGGCGGCGGCCCGGCCGGCAGTGGCCCTGCTTGCACCGGCCCGGCGACGACGGCGAAGTGTCGCGGCCAGGAACCGCCGGCCGGCGCATCGGCGAGGTGGACGAGGCTCGGCCCGTCGACGGCGAAGACGCCGATCACGTTCGCGCCGCGCACCGCCACAAACAGACGGGTGCCGTCGGCCGACGTCGCCACGTGGGACGGGTAGTTGCGAAAGCCCTCGATCGGCGGGGCAGCGCACGCGTCGAGCCGCGCGGCGACCGCCGGCGCCCGCCGGCCGGATGACGTGGCCCGCACCCGCCGGACCAAGAGCCGATCAAGCGCAGGTCACACCCGCTAAGCCCGACGCCACGGCCGCAATTGTCTCGGAGTAAATGCAGATGGGGCGCACCCGACCAAGCGGCCGGGTGCGCCCCGAAATGCTGTGCGACGTCGTCAGTGGGCGGCGTCGAAAGCGGCTTGAACGTCCTGCGAGATGCGGCCGCGATCATTGACCGTGTAGCCGTTCGCCCGGGCCCACTCGCGAATCTCGGTTGCGCGCGAAGCGCCGACACCGGAACGCGGACGACGGGCCGGACGAGCGCCCCGGGTCGAAAGCTTGCGGGCACCGGCTACCCACGAGGCGAGCGCGTCCCGCAGTTGTCCCGCGTGCTTGGTAGACAGATCGATCTCGTAGGAAACGCCGTCGAGAGCGAAAGTCACCGTCTCGTCGGCAGCACCCCCGTCGAGATCGTCCACGAGAATGACTTGGACCTTCTGCGCCACTATGGTGACCTCACATTTCCGTCAATGAGATGGTGGTAACAGCATGCCAGCAAACGAACGCCGCGTCAAAGAGGGCAATCGCGTGTCGCCCGGCGGGCTCGCGCTAACCGTACCGTGATTCCTCCCGGCTGGGTGATTCGTCCGCGCGCGCTGCCGACCGCATTTGATCCGCCGCCGCCTGCCTGGCCAGCGCCAAACGTTCATTCCGGTCAGCTCTGATGATCGCCCGCAGGGCGAGATAGAACAGCGCGCCCACGCCCACGGAGGGGATCAATGCGCTGAGTGCAGGGACCAAGTTGCCCATGCCCGCCGAGTGTACGCGAACGCCGCCGGCCAAGCCTTCCGTCGCCTGCGCAGAAGTTCAGCGGGTCGGCTTCACGATCGGGAACAGGATCGTCTCCCGGATACCGAGTCCGGTGAGCGCGATCAACAACCGGTCGATCCCCATGCCCATACCGCCGGACGGCGGCATCGCGTACTCCATGGCGGTCAGGAAGTCCTCGTCCACGCTCATCGCGTCCGGATCGCCTGCCGCCGCCAGCAGCGCCTGCGCCTCGAAGCGTTCCCGTTGCACCACCGGATCCACCAACTCGGAATACGCCGTCGCCGTTTCCACGCCGCGGATGTACAGGTCCCACTTCTCCACCAGGCCGCGTTCCGTGCGGTGCGCCCGGGTCAACGGCGAGGTATCCACCGGGAAGTCGCAGACGAACGTGGGGGCGCTCAAGCGATCCCCGACGAGGTGTTCCCACAACGTCTCGACGAACTTTCCGGGACTTGCGACGCGCGGGTCGAGACCGAGCGAGAACCGCTCGGCGAAGGCCGCCAGCTCGGCGCCCGGCGTTTCGGGCGTGACGGCCTCCCCGAGCGCCTCGGACAACGACTCGTACATGCGCAACCGAGGCCATTGCCCGCCGAGTTCGAAGGGACTTCCGTCGGCCAGCGTGACCGTGGTCGAACCGAAGGCATCCCGAGCCGCGCGCTGGATCAGATCCTGGGTGAGTTCGGCCATGGTGTTGTAGTCGCCGTACGCTTCGTACGCCTCTAGCATCGAGAACTCCGGGGAATGGGTCGAATCCACGCCCTCGTTCCGAAAGTTGCGGTTGATCTCGAACACCCGCTCGACGCCGCCGACCGCCGCCCGCTTCAGGAACAGTTCCGGCGCGATGCGCAGGAACAAGGGGATGTCGAACGCGTTCATCCGGGTCTCGAACTGACGCGCTGCGGCACCTTCCGGCCGGACCTGCAACATCGGCGTCTCGACCTCGAGGAAGTCCCGGCCCCAGAGATTCTCCCGGACAGAACGCACGACGACGCCGCGCAACCGCACCATGTCCCGGGCCGCCGGGCGCGCGATCAGGTCGACATAACGCCGCCGCACCCGGGCTTCCTCCGACAATTCCTTGTGCAGCACCGGAAGCGGTCGCAACGCCTTCGCCGCGATTCGCCACTCATCCGCGAACACCGACAGTTCCCCCCGGCGCGAACTGATCACGCGGCCGTGCGCGAACAGGTGATCGCCGAGGTCCACATCGGCCTTGAATGCTCGCAACGACTCCTCGCCCACGACCGCCTGGCTCAACATCACCTGCAGCCGCTCCCCCGCGCCGTCCTGCAGCGTGACGAAACAGAGCTTTCCCGTGTTACGCAGGAAGACCACCCGGCCGGCGACGCCGACGACGTCGTCGGTTTCCGCACCCACCTCCAGGTGGGCGTGGCGCCGGCGCACCTCGGCGATCAGATCCGTCCGCGGCACCCCGACCGGGTAGGCCTCGCCGCCTGCGGCGAGGATCCGCTCGCGCTTGGCGCGCCGCACCTGGATCTGCTCGGGCAGGTCGTCGTGCTCCTCCGCGGGGGAGCCGACGAAACTCTCCTCGGGCGCGGTGGGGGCGGCGGAAGGGGTGGGGGGCGTTGACATCACGCGGCGATTGTACGGCGACGACGGCGGGGCTTACCCCGGCGCCGCCGCAGGCCCGCCCTCGATCCCGCCCATGACCCCAACCGCGCCATCGACTCCGACGAGCGTGTTGTCGATCAAACGGGTGGTGCCGACCCGGGCCGCAACCAGCAGGAGGCCAACGCCGGGCGCGTCGGCAGGGATCGGCCGGGCGTCCTGCGGATCCACCAGGACGAGGTAATCGAGGTCCACCCCGGGCCGGTCCGCCAGGACCGCCCCAGCCGCCGCCAGCACCGCCCGCGCGGTACCGGGCGGCGGTCCGGCCGCCGCCCCGGCCGCGGCCCGCAGCGCCGCATACAGGCCGAGGGCCGCGCGCCGCTGGTCCGGCGTCAGGTAGGCGTTGCGGGAGGACAGCGCCAGGCCGTCGTCGTCCCGCACAATCGGCACGGCCACGATCCGCACGGGCAGGTCGAGGTCCGCGACCATCCGCCGCACGGCGATCAGTTGTTGGGCGTCCTTGCGGCCGAACAGGGCGACGTCGGGCCGGGTGAGGTGCGTGAGCTTGAGCACCACGGTCAGGACGCCGTCGAAGTGCCCCGGCCGCGCGGCGCCCTCCAGGACCTGGCCAAGGGCGCCCGCGGAGACCCGCACCATGGGATCGCCGCCCGGGTACACGACGTCGGGCGGCGGGGCGAAGATCACGTCGGTGCCCACCGCGGCGAGGGCGACGATGTCGCTGTCGAGATCGCGCGGGTAACGGTCCAAGTCCTCACCGGCGCCGAACTGCAGCGGATTGACGAAGATGGTCGTCACCACCTGGCCCTCCGGGCCGACCTCGGCCCGGGCGCGCCGGACAAGTTCGAGGTGCCCCTCGTGCAGCGCCCCCATCGTCATGACGACGGCGCGGCCCCCTCGCCCGCCCGGGCCGGGCGCGGCGCCGCGACCCTCCCAGGCGGCCAGGGCCGCCGCCAACTCGGCCCGCGTCCGGGCCACGACCGGCCGCCCGCTCATCCGTCCTCCAGCGCGTCCAGCAGGGCCTGGGCCGGCCCCGTGCCGATCCGGCCGGCCGCCAGCGCCCGGCTCACGGCACCTCGGCTGAGTTCGCGGTACGACGCCGGCAAGTCGGTCGCTCCGACCGTCGCCGCGAGCGCCCCGAACGCCGCCAGGTGGGCGGCGACCGTCCCGACGTCCCCGCGCACCACCGGACCGGTGAGCGCGTCGATCGCGCCCGGGCCGCCCTCGGCCCCCTTGTCCGCCGTCCGCGTCGCGCCGTCCAGGGCCGCCTCCAGGAGGGGCGCGAGCGCTCGGCCGGGGCGATCGATGCCCGCCGCCGCGAGCGCCTGCGCCGCCTGGGCGACGAGCACCACGAGGTGGTTGGCACCGTGGGCGAGAGCCGCGTGATATAGCTCGCGGTGCTCCTCGGCGACGACGACGGGCTCCCCGCCCAGCTCGACCACGAGCGCCTGCCCGATCGCCAGCACCGGCCCGGGCGCGGTGACGGCGAAGGTCGCTCCCTCGATCCGGGTCAGGTCCAAGGAGGTGCCCGTGAACGTCATCGCGGGATGGATGGCCAGCGGAATGGCGCCGACCGCCCGAGCCGGCCCCAGCACCGCCACCCCGTGCCGGCCCGAGGTGTGGATCACGATCTGGCCCCCGCGCCAGGCGCCGGTGGCGGCGAGGCCCGAGACCAGGCCGGGCAACACGTCGTCGGGCACCGCGAGCAGGACGACATCGGCGCGGGCGACGACGTCCCCCACCCCCAACACCGGGACGCCCGGCAGGAGGGCGTCCAGCCGGTCGAGTGTGGCCGCCGAGCCGCCGCTGACGCCGATCACGGCGTGGCCGGCGGCGCGCAGCGCGCTGCCCAGCACCGCACCGACCCGACCGCCGCCGATCACGCCGACGTCCAGCCGGCCCGGCCGCTCGAGGCTCACTGCGGCACCTCGCCCCGGCGCATCCACAGCTCCGGCCCGGCCTCGGCCCGCGCGCGGCGCGCCCGGGCGGCCTGCTCGACCATGAGCGCGGCGGCGTCGGCGGCGTCCAGGTGCGCCACGGCCGGCGAGACCGGCCCGGGCGTCGAATGCACGGTGAACGTCGCCACCCGCAGCCGGTGTTGCAGCGGCCCTTGCTCGATGCCCAGGGACTGCGTGCGCTCGTGCGGCACGATGTCCAGCCGTCGGTAGAACCGGCCCCGGCGGGCGAGCAGCGCCCGCTCGGTGACGGTGAAGCCGGAGCGCCGCCACGACACCGGATCCAGCCACGCTGCGCGACGCGGCGAGGCAGTGAAGTGCGCCCCGGGGCCGACGCCGGTCAGGCCCTCGGTCAGCACCGCGGCCGGGTCGGCGGTGCCCAGATCGGGCAACACCAGCCAGACGGCGGTCAGTGCGTCCTCCCGCGACCCCACCGGCAGCAGCACCTGGTTCGACTCGGTCCCGTCGCCCGAACCGACGTACCCGGCGACGTTGACCTGCACCCGCCACCAGTCCGGACCCCGCCAGAACGGTCCCTGGGTGAGTCGGATCGCCTGGATCCGACCCGGCGGGATCGTCTGGGATCGGGTCTCCAGGAGCCCGTGGCGCAGCCGGATACCGTCCGGGCTGATCGCGGAGTTGAAGCCGAATTCGCGCGTGAACCGGGTGAAGATGAAGCCGCCGAACCCGACCGCCATCGGCAGCGCCGCAATGATGGCGCTGATGTCGCGCGTCCCGACCACCACGCCCACGATGATCGCCACGGCGGCGACCAAGCCGATGATCGCCGCGGACCGGACCAACGAGCCCACCAGTCGGCCGACGGGGACCTGGGTCACCGGTTGCTCGGGCGCCTCCGGCGCCTCCATGCCCTCCACGGTGCCCGTGGCCGGCAGTCCGCCGGCACCGGGTCCGAGCGCGGCCGCCGCCGGCCCGGCCGCCGCCGGCCCGGCCGCC
>JAVBMU010000018.1:0-21345 GCA_031552185.1 Cellulomonadaceae bacterium
GGCCGTGCCGGCCGAGGCGGGGTCGCCGCCCGTCCCGCCGGCCGAGGCGGGGTCGCCGCCCGTCCCGCCGGCCGAGGCGGGGTCGTCGCCCGTCCCGCCGCCGGTCCCGCCGGTGTCCGCGCGGACGGCCTCGATCGGCACGCTCGCGGCGGAGTTACCCCAGCCGCCGCTGGGGTCGCGCGACCGATCGCCGGTAAAGAGCACCTCGACCGCGTGGCTGCCCGCCGGCGGGTTTGCCCAACTCAGTGAGTACGCGCCGGTGGGGTCGACGGTCGCCGTACCGACGGTTGCGCCGTCGACCCGCAGCTCCACCTGCCCGCTCGGCGGGCCGAAGCGGCTGGTCACGACGCCCTCGACGGTCGTGTCCCGGCCGGCAGTGACCGAGCCGGTGGGCGTCCGCACGGTTGTGACCGTGCCGACGGTCCACTGGGCGTAGACCGTCGCGGCTGAAGTCAGTACCGTCGTGGCGGTGAAGGCGATCCCTGAACCATCGGCAGCGAAGTTCCAGGACCGGAAGGTGAGCCCGCTTGGGGTCGGAGTGGGTGTATGCTCCGGGCGCCGGCGGCGAACGTGCCGGCGAAAACGCGGACCTCGTCGCCCGCCGGAGCGCCGGTGTAGTTCGGATCGAAGGTCACCAGATAGTTGCTCGGCCCGATGTCGAGGTTGGCGGGCTGCCACTCGACATTGGCGGTCGGCAACTGGATCGCGCCGTCGTTCACCACCGTGCCCGCGCCGACCAGGCTCCCGTCTCCGGTCACGGTGACCCCGGCGGGTACCGTGAGGGTGGCGCCGGCGGGGATCACGAGTGTTCCGGGGGCGGCGATCAGCAGCGAACCGAAGCCCGCCGCACCGCCGACGGCGAGCGGGGTCGCATCCGCAGTGACCGTGCCGCCGAGCACCTGAACGTCGGCCCCGACGCCGCCTCCGGCGCCGATGGCAGCGGCACTGTCGGCCGTCGCACTGACCACCGGATTGCCCCGAATGGTAATGGTCCCTCGGCCGCCGCCCGCGCCACCGGCGCCGATACCTGCGCCCCACACGGCCGACGAGGCGGAGACGACGGCGTTGTCCTCGATGACGATCGTGCCCGCGTCGGAGCCGTCGCCGCTGCCGATGCCGGCCCCGGCCTCGCCGCTGTGGGCGGTCACCACCGCATTGCCCCCAATGGTGATGGTGCCGCCGGACGCGGTGCCCACGGCTCGGCTGTTCCCGCCGCCGCCGATGCCCGCCCCGAGGGTGGGCCCGACGGCGTTGACCACGGCGTTCTCGTCGATCGTGATGGTGCCGCTCGCCGCGTTCCGGCCGCCGCCGACGCCCGCCCCGTTGTGGTACAGGCCGCCGTCGGCGAGATCGCCGGCGACGACGGTCGCCGAGCCGTGGAGGTGGATCGTGCCGCCGTCCTGGCCGCTGCCGCCGCCGATGGCGGCGGCATCGGGCTCCGGCGTGCGCGCCTCGATCGACGCCGAGCCGAACACGTCGAGCGTTGCGTCGAAGGTGCGGATCCCGTCGGAGGCGACCAGCTTGCCACCCCCGCCGTCGATTCGGAGCGTCGACCCGGCGCCGAGCGTCACCCGGGCGACCGTGAGGTCGACGCCGGGGGAACCGAGCGTCAGCGTCAGCGTCTCGCCGGCGGCGAGCGCGAGATTCCCGCCGGTGATCGAGGCGCCGATCGTCACCGGCCCGCCGGTGACCGAGTCCGGGTCCGCAAAGGCGGTCGCGACGTCGGCGAAGGTGGTCACCGTCACCGGCGCCGCCGCGGCGTCGGGCGCGGGCACCAGGGGCGAGACGACGAGCAGGGAGGCGAACAGCGCCGATACCGCGACTTTGCGAATAGCGGACATGTTCTTTACCGTATGGCCACCACGGTCGGACTGCGACCGGGCCGGCGCCGCCGGCCGGCTCGCCTCCCGCTCGAGCCGGTTGCGGGAGCGCGAGGCCGCGGGCGCCGAGTGGTCTTCGCCCTGGTAGTCTGTACCCCGCCGTAGAACGGCCGCGGAGCCATGCCCGCGCGATTGCCTGTCGATCACGTCCGTCGGTCCTCGACCTCGTCGACCCTCGTTCGTCGATCATGGGGCCGGTGCCAACCGGTCGCCCGCGGGGCCGCGCAGGCTTGGTCGAGATCAGCCCGGGGACAGGCCCCGGCGCGCCGCGCAACAAGACCTGAAGGAGAACCGTGCCGCTCGACAAGGCCACCAAGCAGCGCATCATGACCGAGTACGCGACCAGCGAGGGTGACACGGGTTCGCCCGAGGTCCAGGTCGCCCTGCTCACCCAGCGGATCAAGGATCTGACCGAGCACCTCAAGGAGCACAAGCACGACCACCACTCGCGTCGTGGCCTGCTGCTCCTGGTCGGTCAGCGTCGTCGGCTGCTCGGTTACCTGCAGCGGGTGGACATCAACCGCTACCGAAGCCTGATCGAACGGCTCGGGCTGCGGCGCTGAGACACTCCGGACGGCCCGGTCCCTGCGGGGGCCGGGCCGATCTGGTGAGATAGACCAGACACCACCGCGTCGCCGGCTCTCGTTCGGTCTCCGGTAGTGACCCACGGACGCCACCTCGGCCCACCGTGGGCCTCGATCGAAGACCGCCGGGCGCCGGGCGCCGACCTCGTCAGCCATTCGCGCGAGGCGGCCCGGCACGGCCGAGCGGCGCCCTCAGTAGAGAAGGAGGGCAACCCGTGGAGGGTCCCGAAATCCAATTCACCGAAGCCGTCATCGACAACGGTCGGTTCGGCACGCGCGTCGTCCGGTTCGAGACCGGACGCCTCGCCCGCCAGGCGGCGGGCAGCGCCGCCGCGTACCTCGACGGCGAGACCATGCTGCTGTCTGCGACGACGGTCGGCAAGCACCCGAAGGACCAGTTCGACTTCTTCCCCCTGACGGTCGACGTCGAGGAGCGGATGTACGCGGCCGGGCGAATCCCGGGCTCGTTCTTCCGCCGTGAGGGCCGCCCGTCCACCGAGGCGATCCTGGCCTGCCGGTTGATCGACCGGCCGCTGCGCCCGCTGTTCATCAAGGGCCTGCGCAACGAGGTCCAGGTCGTCATCACGGTTCTGGCGATCCACCCCGACGACGCCTACGACACGTTGGCGATCAACGCGGCCTCGCTGTCCACCCAGCTTTCCGGCCTGCCGTTCTCCGGCCCGGTCGCGGGCGTGCGGATCGCGCTCGTCGACGGGCAGTGGGTCGCGTTCCCGAAGTACTCCGACAAGGAGCGGGCCGTCTTCGACATGGTCGTGGCGGGGCGCATCGTCACCGCGGCGGACGGCAGCACCGACGTCGCCATCGCGATGATCGAGGCCGAGGCGACGGACGGCGCCTGGAACCTGATCAAGACCGAGGGCGTGCAGGCGCCCACCGAGGAGATCGTCGCGCAGGGCATCGAAGCGGCCAAGCCGTTCCTGCGGGCGCTCTGCGAGGCCCAGGCCGAGCTCGCGGCGAAGGCCGCCAAGCCCGTGGCCGAGTTCCCCGTCTTCCCGGACTACCAGCCGGACGCCTACGCCGCCGTCGAGGCGCACACGGCCGCGGACCTGCGGGTCGCCCTGGCGATCGCGGACAAGCAGGCCCGGGAGAACCGGCTCGACGAGATCAAGTCGGCGATGGTCGAGGCGCTCGGCGGCCAGTTCGAGGGCCGCGAGAAGGAACTGTCCGCGGCCTACCGCTCGGTGCAGAAGCAGTTCGTCCGCGAGCGGGTGCTGACCGACGGCGTGCGAATCGACGGGCGGGGCCTGGCGGACATCCGCACCCTATCGGCCGAGGTCGAGGTGCTGCCGCGGGTGCACGGCTCCGCGCTCTTCGAGCGCGGCGAGACCCAGATCCTCGGCGTCACCACGCTGAACATGCTCCGGATGGAGCAGCAGATCGACTCGCTCGGGCCGCAGACCCGCAAGCGGTACATGCACAACTACAACTTCCCGCCCTACTCGACCGGGGAGACCGGCCGGGTCGGCAGCCCGAAGCGGCGCGAGATCGGGCACGGCGCCCTGGCCGAGCGGGCGCTGGTGCCGGTGCTGCCCAGCCGGGAGGACTTCCCGTACGCGATCCGCCAGGTCTCCGAGGCCCTCGGGTCCAACGGGTCGACGTCGATGGGCTCGGTCTGCGCCTCGACGCTGGCGCTGCTGAACGCCGGCGTGCCGCTGCGCGCTCCGGTCGCCGGGATCGCCATGGGCCTGATCTCGGACACCATCGACGGCGACACCCGGTACGCCGCGCTGACGGACATCCTGGGCGCCGAGGACGCGTTCGGCGACATGGACTTCAAGGTCGCCGGGACCCGCGAATTCGTCACCGCGATCCAACTCGACACCAAGCTGGACGGCATCCCGGCGTCGGTCCTTGCCGGCGCCCTCACCCAGGCGCGCGACGCGCGGCTCACCATCCTGGATGTCATCGCCGAGGCGATCGACGTGCCGGACGAGATGAGCCCCAACGCCCCGCGGGTCATCTCGGTCAAGGTGCCGGTCGACAAGATCGGCGAGGTCATCGGCCCGAAGGGCAAGATGATCAACCAGATCCAGGAGGAGACCGGCGCCGACATCTCGATCGAGGACGACGGCACCGTGTACATCGGAGCCGTCGACGGGCCCTCGGCCGAGGCCGCGCGGGCGGCGATCAACGCGATCGCCAACCCGCACGTGCCCGAGGTCGGCGAGCGGTTCGTCGGGACCGTCGTCAAGACGACGACCTTCGGCGCCTTCGTCTCGCTCACCCCTGGCAAGGACGGGCTCCTGCACGTCAGCCAGATTCGCAAGCTCGTGGGCGGCAAGCGCGTCGAGAACGTCGACGACGTGCTGTCGGTCGGGCAGAAGGTTCAGGTCGAGATCGGCGAGATCGACCCGCGCGGCAAGCTCTCGCTGAACGCGGTGGTCGATGAGGCGCCGGCCGCCGACGCGACGGCCCCGGCCCCCGCCGGGGAGACCGCGGACGCCTGAGATGGCCTGGGACCTGCCGCTCGTTCCCGCGGGGGAGTCGGGCGCGGCCCTGCACGCCGAGCAGGACGGTGCGACGATCCGTCGCACCGTCCTGCCCGGCGGCGTCCGGGTCCTGACGGAGGAGATGCCCGGGTTGCGGTCCGCGACCGTCGGCGCCTGGGTCGGCGTCGGGTCGCGCGACGAGTCCGACGGGCACTTCGGCTCCACGCACTTCTTGGAGCACTTGCTCTTCAAGGGAACCGCCCGGCGCTCGGCGATGGACATCGCCGAGGCGTTCGACGCCGTCGGCGGCGAGGCGAACGCGGCCACGGGCAAAGAGCACACCTGCTACTACGCCCGCGTGTTGGACACCGACCTGCCGATGGCGGTGGACGTCATCGCGGACATGGTGACCTCGGCGCGGCTCGACCCCGATGAACTCGAGACCGAGCGGGGGGTGATCCTCGAGGAACTCGCGATGAACGACGACGACCCGTCCGACGTCGTGCACGAGGAATTCGCCCGGGCCGTGCTGGCCCCGCACCCGCTGGGCCGGCCGATCGGCGGGACGCCGGACGCGATCCGCGCGGTGCCGCGGGAGGCCGTGTGGGAGCACTACCGTTGGCATTACCGGCCGCAGACGCTCGTCGTCACCGCCGCCGGCGGGGTGGACCACGACCGGTTGGTCGACCTGGTGACCGCGGCGCTGCTCGCGGGCGGCTGGGATCTCGATCCGGCCGCGGCCCCACGCCCCCGCCGCGCCACGGCGGCGGACGGGCCGGAGTGGGACGGCGTCGGCCTGGTCGGCACCGACCTGACCGTGGCCCGGCCCGTGGAGCAGGCGAACGTGGTCATCGGCGGACCGGGCCTGCCCGCCACCGACGAGCGTCGATTCACGCTGTCCGTGCTGAACTCCGTCCTGGGCGGCGGAATGAGTTCGCGCCTCTTCCAGGAGATCCGCGAGCGCCGGGGATTGGCCTACTCGACGTACTCGTTCGCCTCCGGGCACGGCGGCGCCGGGCTGTTCGGGCTCTACGCCGGCTGCGCGCCGGCCAAGGCCGAGCAGGTGACCAAGCTGCTGGTCGACGAGTTGGAGCGGCTGGCCGCGGACGGGATCACGGCGGCCGAGTTGACGCGCGCCATCGGCCAGTTGGCGGGCTCCATGGTGCTCGGCCTGGAGGACTCGGGGTCGCGGATGAGCCGGCTCGGCAAGGCCGAGCTCGTCTACGGCGAGTTGCTGAGCATCCAGGACACCTTGGCGGCGATCCGCGCCGTGACGCTTGACGACGTGCGCGAGTTGGCGGCCGACCTGGCCGGCCGGCCGCGATCCATGGTCCGGGTGGGGCCGTTCGGCGATTGAGCGGCGGGGGAGGGCGACTAGGCTCGACCCCGTGCACCCCGATCACGCAGCGCCCAGGCCGGCCGACCTGTCCGCGCCCCCAGCCATACCGTCGGCGGCCGGCGGGTCCGTCGAACCCGCCGCGCCGGACGCCGCGGCCCCGATTCGCGTCGCCGTGATCGGGGCCGCGGGGCGGATGGGGCGGCTGGTCTGCGCCACGGTGGAGTCCGCGCCGGGCCTAGAACTCGTGGCCCGGCTCGACGCGGGCAATGACATCGAATCCGCGGTCCGGGCGGCGCGTGCCCAGGTCGCGGTCGACTTCACCGTGCCGGCCACGACCGAGGCGAACGTGCACGCGGCCCTGCAGGCCGGCGCGCACGTCGTCGTCGGGACCAGCGGCTGGACCGCCGAGGCGCGGGACCGGGTGGCGGAGCACCTGGCGGACCTCGCCGCCCGCGGCGAGCGTCGAGGTGTGGTCATTGCACCGAACTTCGGCCTGTCGGCGGTGCTCGCGATGCAATTCGCCGCCCGGGCCGCCCGCTTCTTCGAGTCCGTCGAGGTGGTCGAGTTGCATCACCCGGACAAGGTCGACGCCCCGAGCGGCACCGCGCAGGCGACCGCGGCGGCGATCGCGGCCGCCCGGGCCGCAGCGCACCTGCCGCCCATCCCGGACGCCACCACGGAGGGCATCGGGGCGCGCGGCGCCGACATCGACGGCGTGCGCGTGCACGCGGTCCGCCTGCGCGGGCTGGTGGCGCACGAGGAAATCCTGCTGGGGAATCCCGGCGAGCAGCTGACCATCCGGCAGGACTCGTTCGATCGGGTGTCCTTCATGCCGGGGGTCCTGCTCGCGATCCGCGCCGTCCCCGGCCGGCCCGGGCTGACCGTGGGGCTCGAACACCTCATGGACCTTGCGTGAGCCGCTCCGCCGCTCGCCGGACGCCGACCGGGCTGGTCGGCGCGGTCGTCGTCACCGTCCTGCTCGCCCTGTACGGGTGGCTGTTGGCCGGCCGGGGGGTGATGCTGATCCGCACCGGTCGCGCGATCGGAATCGCCTTCGGAGTGGCGGTCATCGTGCTGCCGCTGATCGTCGCGTGGTTGGTGTGGCGGGAGTTCCAGTTGGCCACCACCGTGCAGCGGATGGCGGACCGGATGGCGGCCGACGGCGACCTGCCGGTGGACGACCTGCCCCGCTCGCCCGGCGGCCGGGTCGATAGGCCTTCGGCCGACGCCCTGTTCCCCGTCTACCGCGAGGCGGTCCAGACCTCGCCCGAGGACTGGCGCGCGTGGTACAACCTCGCCTTCGCCTACGACGCGGCGCACGACCGCAAGCGCGCCCGCGCGTCCCTGCGCCGGGCCGCGGCGCTGTTCCGGGCGAGCCGGGGCGCGGGGCCGATCGCGTAGGGCCGGCTCAGATCAGCGCGGTCCAGCGACGTTCGACGACATCCCGGGCGCCGGTGGCTAGGGTGCGCTCCCGGCCGTCGGGGCCGAGGCCGGCGCCCGCGAGGAAGGTCTCCCGCGCGGTGTCGCCCTCCAGCACCCAGACGACCACCTCCTCACTGCCGTCGGCGCGCAGCCGGTCGACGGCGGCGGCCAGCAGCCGCGACCCGTGGCCGGCCCGGCGGTGCCCGGGGCCGACCTCCAGCGCCAGCACGTGGCCGGGCGCCACCGCCGCGAAGCCGACGACGTCCGACCGCGCGCAGGCCACGAGCACCGCGAACCCCTGGCCGGGCGGGCTGCCAATGGCGTCCGCCCAGCGTTCGCGCATCCGCTCGGTGTCGAGCGCCGACAGCACCGCCTCGCCGAGCACCTCGCCGTGCGTGGCTTGCCACGCCGCGAGTTGAATCTCGGTTACGGCGTCCTCATCGCCCGCAATTGCGGGGCGGACGGACACGTCGGCGGCGTCGCGGAACACGGCCATTTGCCGACCCTACCCCGCGGGCTCGGTCCGGACGCCCGGGGTTGAGCAGGCGGGCGGCGGAGCCGGACCCGCTGAGCATGCGGACGCCCGCCGGCGGGTGCCGGCGGGCGTCGCGGGTCGGGTCAGCCAAGGGCGTCGTAACTGATGGTCTTGGTGTCCGTTCTGGGTAGGCCGTCGAAAGTCCCCGAGACGGCGGCCCGGACGTGCCCCCGCGGGATGGCGGCGGCGCGGGTGTTGAACGCGGTCGTGCCCGTCTTGCCGGGCTGGACGGTGCACGTCGCGGTCCCGTACGGGGTCTCGAGCACGACGTCGACGGCGGCGGCCTCGTTGTTCTTCACCGCCACGTTCAGGTAGACCTTGCCGGCCAGCAGTCGCGGGCTCGCCGTGACGACGACGTCGAGCGGAGCGGCCCACGTCGTCGGAGTGCTGCTCAGGGTGTAGGACAGCTCGTCGATCGCCCGGAGGCCGGCCAGGTCGAGCCAGGACTGCGTCAGGTACCGGCCGTCGGCCCGCACGGACCGGATGTAGGGCGCGGTCGACGCGTCCGGATCGGTGCGGATCCGCAGCGTCTTCGATCCGAGCCGGACTGTGATGTCCTCGAACTGCGGCGTGGACATGGACAGACCGGGCTCCGCCTGCGACGTCGGGAACAGGCCGAGCGCCGCGAACACGTACCAACTGGACATGGCGCCCATGTCGTCATTGCCGGGGAGGCCCGTGCGAGCCGTGGTGAAGGCGGTTTTCATGAGCCGCTGCACAATGTACTGCGTCGACGCCGGGGCGCCCGCGTCGTTGTACGCCCAGGGCGCGGGGAAGCCCATCTCATTGCCCATGTAGAAACCCTGGGAGTTCTGGCCGCCGTTGAGTTGCGCCAGGGTCGGCACCTTGGTCAGCGCGGTGTCGATCGAGAACAGCTTGTTGAGGCGGGCGACCGCGGGACCATTGCCGCCGATCGCCTCGATCAGGTCCGGCCAGGCGAATCCGTAGGACCAGAAGTAGTTCGGTTCGGTCGACTCGTGATAGTTGCCGGTGGTGAAGTCACCCGGGACGCCGGGGGCCGGCGGCGCCTTGCGTGCCACGATCATGCCGGTGGCGTTGTTGAAGATGTGCCGCCACCAGCCGGCGCGTTCCCGGAGCGTGGCGATATCCGCCTCGGTGACGTCGACCGTCGGGTCGGTCCGGACCTCGGCGGGCAGCGCCGAGAGGAACGACGCCGCGGCGTTGTCGACGGCGTACTGCTCGATGTTCGCCGACGTCGCGTTCGGGTAGTACCCGTCGCGCAGGTAACTCGTGGCGTTGGCCATGCTGGCGCGGCCGTTGCAGTTGCTCGTGGGGTCGAAGACCGACTGCTTCACGAAGCGCGCCGCGGTCCGGAGATCGAAGTCCCGCGCGCCGAACGCGTACGACGCCGCGAGCACCGGCAAGGCGTTGTCACCGGCCATCGGCGTCGAGTCGTCGCTGTTGTCGACCCAATGGGGGAACGCGCCGCACTGCTCGGCATCGACGACCAGCGACTGCATCATCTGGCCGGCCTCCGCCGGCGCGAACAGCGCCAGGAGTTGCGCGTTCGAGCGGTAGGTGTCCCACATGGACAGGCCGGAGTAGTGGACGTCCTGGCGGGCATAACTCCCGTCCGGGCGGGTGAACCCGTCGTCAGCGACGTTCTCCACCGGGCGCACGTCGACCTTGCCGGTGGTGTCGACCGCGCTCGGGAACGGCGGCGTCGCCTTCATGCTGCGGTATTCGCCGTTGACGTCCGAGTAGGTGGTCGGGCTGCCGAAGACCCGGTAGAGCGCGGTGTAGAACTTCGTCAGCTCCGCGCGCTGCGCATCGGTCAGGCTCTCCGGCCGGGCGGCCGAACCGATCTGCACGGTGTTGAGTCGATCGTTCCACGCGGCGTCGGCATCCGCCCGCACCTCGTCGAAGGTCGCCGTCGCGTTCTCGGTCTTCAGGTTCAGCTTCGCGTTGTCGATGCTGACCGAGGAGATCCCGACCCGCATCGTGAGCGTGGGGTCGGCCGCCGTGAGGTCGTACTGCAGGATCGTCGCGCCGTTGGCCACCGTGTTGACGGTGCCGCCTTCGGGCTGGGTGCGCAGCGCCTTGTCGAATTCGGCGTAGAAGTAGATGTTCGAGTTGAACTGCGTGCCATAGGGAGTGCAGAAGGCCGGCGCAACCGTCTTACCGGTGAGGATGCGCCCGTCGTCCGACACCGTCAGGGCGACATTGTCCGCCGTGACCTTGCCGGCGGTGCCGGCGATGTTGCTGTTCGCGTTGGCCTTCGCGTCGATGGCAAAGTATCCCGCGTCCTGGTTCGGGTACGTGAACGTGGCCATCCCGGTGCGGGTAGTGGCCGTCAGTTGGACGCCGACCTGGTTATCGAGCCGAACGGAGTAATACCCCGGTGCCGCGGACTCGCCCGCCGTCTTGAAGGTGACCCCGGTGGGCCGCCCGGTAGTGCCGAGGATCGCCTTCGGCGTTGCGGCCGGCATCATGCCGACGACGCCCCCGCCGGGGCAGCCCGGGCCGTTGAGGTGGGTCAGGCTGAAGAAGTTGATGGTGCCGCTGGTCGCGGTCGCCCCGATGGTGTACCCGCCGGATCCGTTGAAATTGGACCGCGGCATGTCCGGGGCGAAGTCGACCATCCCGAACGGCACCTGCGCGCCGGGGCTGATGTTGCCCTGGTAGCCGCTGGCCGGATTCACCGACGTGCCGATGAACATGTTCACGTACTGCGTGAGTGGGATCTCGGCGTTACCCGGCGATCCGAGGTCGTGCCGCTGCGGTTCGCCGACCGCCGGTTGTGCCGCCGCCGCGATCAGCGCGGCTCCGGCCAACACGGCGAAACTCTTTGCGCCCCACCAGCCTCTTCGCATGGTTCTCCGCCTCCTCATCCGGGTGCCTCCAGCGGGCACGATGACAGCGTTGTCATGATATTTCCCAAGTCTGCCGCACCGCGCGTAGTCCGGCAAGAGCCGCGACTGGGCCTCAATGTGACCTACACCACTTATGGCAGATCCGTCGTCGGTTACTCAGGAGGCCCAGCCGGCCGCGCGGAGTGCAGCCGCGGTGAGCGCGGCCAGCAGGACGACGACGATGAACGGCAGTTTGCGCCACAGCGCGACGGCGGCGACGGCGAGGGCGGGCAGCCGGGCGTCGACCGTCAGCGATCGGCCGTCGCTGAAGGTCTGGACGGCGACCAGTGCCGCGAGCAGCGCGGCGGTGACCAGGGCCGCGGTGCGGGCGACGCGCGGTTCGGTGAGCAGCCGCTCGGGCAGCAGGTGCCCGGCCAGCTTCAGCCCGAAACAGAGCAGGGAGGCGATGGCGACCGTGATCCAGAGGCCGGCCGAGCTCATGGCGCCGGCCCCGGTCCGTCGGTCGCGGGCCGCCGGGCGCGGCGTCGGGCATCGACCTGACCGATGACGACGGCGACCACGGCGGCGGCCAGGACGGGTACGCCCGCCGGGGCGAGGGGGATGAGCAGGATCGCGACGACGACGGCGGCCGCCGCCGTCGCCTGCATCGCCCGGGCGGCCAGCCGGGGCCACAGCAGGCCGAGGAACGCCGCCGCGGCGGCGGCGTCAAGGCCGTACCGGCGGGGATCGCCCATGGCGTTGCCGACCAGCGCGCCGGCCAGCGAGAGCACGTTCCACAGCACGAAGACGCCGACGCCCGTCCACCAGAAGCCGGCCACGGCGGCGGGCCGGGACGGCTGGGCGGTGGCGACGGCGGTGGATTCGTCGATCGTCACGTGCGCGCCGAGCACCCGGCGCCAGCCGCGGAGCGCGAGCAACGGTCCCAGTTGCGCTCCGTAAAGCGTGTTGCGCGCCCCGAGCAGGCCGGCGGCCGCCACGCCGGCGGCCATCGTGCCACCGGTGCCGGCGATGCCGACGAGCGCGAACTGGGATCCGCCGGAGAACATCACCAGCGACATCACCATGGTTTGGGCGACGCTCAGGCCGGCCGTCACGGCCAGTGCGCCGTAGGAGATCCCGTACAGGCCGGTCGCGAGGGAGACCCACATCGCCTGGCGAATCGCACCGCGGCGCGCCTCCGCCGCGGAGGTCGCCGCGGGCGTCTCGTCCGATCCTTCCTCGGCCATGTGCCTCCCCGGTGCGCGCATTGATTCGGCCGGCAGGGTACATCGGCACGGCCCCGTCCGCGGCGCGCCGGCGCCAGAAAGCATAGGCCCCGGTCAACGGTCGTCGGATTCCGGTCCGCCCTACAGTAGAAACGGTTGGGCTCATTCACGGAGCGAAAATCGCGGCGTTCCTCGACGGGAGACCGAGATGGCGGAGAAGTCGGACGAAGGCGTTTTCGATCCATTAGCCGGGGTGCCGGCCGACCGGCGGCAATTCCTCCGGGTGACCCTCGCGGGCGTCGTCGGGGCCGTCCCGGGGATCCGCAGTATCCCCTTGTCCGGCACCGTGGCGGCCCCCTCGACGCCAGGAATTTCCGGCGCGAGGACGACGGCGGAGCCCAGGCCGACGGAACCTGGCGCCGCGACGACGACGCCCGCCCCGACGACCACCACCGGGGGGACGCCCGCCCCGACGACTACCGCCGGACCGGGGCCGGTTCCGACGACGACGCCCGCGCCGACCACCACGCCCGCCCCGACAACGACGGCCACCACGACTACGACCGCGGCCGACACGACACCGCCGGCGCCCCCGACGGCGGAGTAGTCGGCCGCGCCGAACCCGAGGACGGCCGGACCGAACGGAGGCTCGATGACAGCCCAGGACGCGCTGCGCCGTCGGCTGCTGAGCGCGGCCGACTCCCTTGCGCCGCCGGCGCCGGTCCCGACCGATCTCGAGGCGTTGGACCGCCTCGGCCGGCGCGGGGCCACGGACGTGACCATCGCCGTGGCCACCTCGGACGATTTCGACGGCGCGTTCTTCACCCTCAGCTCGCTGTGTCTCTATCACCCCGAGGTGACCGAGCGGGCGGAGATCCTCCTGCTGGACAATCACCCGACCGGGCCGGAGGCCGGCCGCCTGCGGGGGATGGTCGAGGGCTTGCCGAACGGGGGCTATCTGCCCGTGCGGTCGGTGCGTTCGACGGCGGTGCGGGACCTGCTGGTGCGGCGGGCCGCGGGCGCGGTGGTCGTGGTCCTCGACTCCCACGTTCTGGTCGCCCCGGGCGGGCTGGCGGCGGCAGTCGCCCACCTGCGCGACCCGGCCTGCGGTGACATTGTGCACGGGCCGCTGCTGAACGACGCCGGGCGGCGCGTCGTCGGCACTCACATGGACCCGGTGTGGCGCGGTGGCATGTTCGGCACCTGGGGCGTTGACGACCGGATCCACGAGGCGGGAGCGGGCGCGTTCGAGATTCCGCTGCACGGCCTCGGGGCGTTCGCCGTGCGCCGCGACCGGTGGCCGGGGCTGAATCCGCATTTCGTGGGGTTCGGCGGCGAGGAGGGTTATCTGCAGGAGAAGGCCCGCCGGCACGGCGGCCGGTCGGTCTGCCTCCCGGAATTCCGATGGATTCACCGGTTCGGCCATCCGCGCGGGGTGAAATTCGACCTGTCGTGGGAGGCGCGGGTGCGCAACTACGTCATCGGCTGGACCGAACTCGGGCTCGACGTCGAGAGCATTCGCACGCATTTCGTCGACGCCGTCGGCGGCGAAATCGGGGCATATTTCGACCAGGTCCGCGCCGACGTGTGCCATCCCTTGTGGCGGTACGACGGGATCGTCGTGCTCAACGACGACGCGGCGCCCGGGCGGTGGCGACAGGCGAGTCGGGTGCCGGCGTCGGTCTCCGTGGCGCCCCGCCGGCTGCCCCTGCCGACGTTGCCCCGCGGTCGGGACGGCGCCCGGTACGCCGTGGCGGCGGGCGCGCGGTACGCCCGGTACTGGGGGTGGCGCGAGTTCGCGGTCGTCGGTGATCGGGCGCTCGCGGGCTGCGCGGACGCCGACGCCCTCGCCGCGCTGCTCGACCAGGCAGTCGGGGTCGAGGCAGTCGGGGTCGAGGCGGCCGGCGTTGTTGACGCCGGACCGGATCCGTTCGCGGTCTGTGTGGTCGTCCGGGACGCCGGTCGGACCGGGGCCTTGCCCGGCGTCGTCGGGCCCACCGAGGCGCACCGGAACGGCGCCGCCGCGACGCGGCGGCCCGATTCGCTCGATCCAGCCGACGGACGCCCGACGGGCGGACGTCCCCGACCACTCCCGGAGGCACCTCGATGGCAGCGCCTGGCATGACCGACCCCATGGCCCGCCCAGTGACGCGCACCTCGGCGGCCGAGCCCCACGACACGGTTGAGGGGCTGGTCCTCTACAACCCGGCCACGGACACCGTGCACCAGCTCAACCCGATGTCGACCCTGATCTACGAACTGGCCGACGGCCGCAGCGTCGAATCGATCGCCCGATCGGTCGCGCTCATCTTCGCGCTCGACCTCCAGCAGGCGCGGGCGCTCGTGGCGCAGGGGGTGGCCGACCTCACGGACCTCAACCTCGTCGGTTGAGCGACCGTGCCGCGCGGCTCCTACCTGTGGCTCGACGTCGACCTGCCGGCCGACGAGTCGGTCGCGTTCCTCGCTACCTCGGCCCGGCCCACGATCACGCCGCGCGAGACCTGGCGGCTGCGGCTCGACCCTGCGCCCGCCGGGTGGCGGGTGCGCGTGGGCGACCTCGATGCGGTCGCGCCCACGCCCCTGCAGGTCGCCGAACTCGCCTACGGCGCGGTGCACGACCGCGTGCTGTGGCACGCCCGGCAGGCCGGCTGGTTCCGGCTGCACATGGCGCTGGTGAGCGTCGGCGGGCGCCGGGTGGGGCTGGTCGGCCGGCCGGGGGCGGGCAAGTCGACGACCGTCGCGGCGCTCGCCGCGCGAGGCGCGAAGGTCCTGGGCGACGACGTCGTCTTCCTCCGGCGCGGCGACGTCGTCGCGCTGCCCCGGCCGCTGCATCTGCGGGCCGGCGCCGGCGGCGTGGTGACCGCCGAGGTGCGCGCCCGCGCTCATCGGCTCGACTACGACCCACCGGTGTACGTCGTCGACCCCGTCCGGCTCGGGTGGGCGGCGCCCGACAACCCGGCGCTGCCGCTGGACCGCATCGTCGTCCTGGCGCCCGGGGCGGACACCCGGCCCGGGGCGGACACCCGGCCCGGGGCGACGACGCCGGCGGCCGACGCCCTCGCCGACCTGATCGCCGACGCCGGGGCCTTCAATCCCCGGCACGGCGACGTTGTCCGCGAGGTGGCGCGCCTGCTCGCCCGGACGCCCGTCACGACGGTCGACCGCGACCGCCCGGTCCGGATGGCGGCTCGGATCGAAGCGCGGGCCGGCGGATGAGCCTGCGTTCGGCGCGGGCTTTGGTGGCGGCCCTGGCCCAGGGGACGGGCGGCGGGACGGCGGCCCGGCGCGGCGGCCCGGCGGGCTCAGGCCCCGGTGCGCGGCGCGGCGGGGCGGTGACCCTCGGTGCGCGGCGCGGCGGGGCGGCGTTGTTGTGCGATTCCCGGGTCGTCGCCGAGGCCGGCCGCCAGGGCGTCCTGCCCGTCGTTGCCGACCTGGCCGTGCGGCGCGGCGTCGTGCCGGATCTGCCGGCCGCGGTCGCCCTCGCCGTGGGGGACCGGGTGACCGGGCTCAGCCCGACGGCCGCCCTCCTCGTCGCGCTCGAACGCAACCGCGCCATGGCGTCGGACCTGGCGGAGTTGGAGCGCCGCGCCCGGGCGGCGGCGCCGGACATCCCCATGATCGCCCTCAAGGGCGCGGCCATCCGGCGGCACCCGATCTGGCCGGACCCGGGCGTCCGGCCCCGCCGCGACGTCGATCTCTGGCTGCCGGGGGAGGGCCGGCTGCCGGGGGAGGACTGCCTCGCCGCCGCCACGCGGGGAATGCTCGCCGCCGGGTTCGCGCCGGTGACCGACCTCGCCACCAGCGCCCGGTGGGCCGACGACCATCACGACGCGCCGCTCACGGCCGACGGCCTGCGCGGCTCGGTCGAACTGCATCGGCACCCAACCATCGCGGCCGTGCGCGCGGTCTGCCCGCCGCTCGAGGTGGTACCCGGCGCCGACGGGCCGCAACTGACGCCGCGATCGCTGTTGGTGCACGTGATCGTGCATGCCCAGCTTCAGGACTTCGCCCATCGGCTGTGCCGGCTGCCGCTGATCGCGCTGCTCGACGTCGCCTACGCCCTCGCTGCCGGCGTCGTCACCGAGGACGAACTGCGCGGGTACGCGGGCCCGGCGCTGCGCCGGCCCGTGGACTTCCACCTCTACTGCGCCCGCCGGCTGCGCGGCAACGCGGGACCAGCTCGGGGACCGGTCCGGCCTGCCCTGTGGCTGAGATGGCACGTGGCGCTCGTCCTCCTCGGCGCGCCGCGGGCGGCCGCCCTGGAACGGGAGGTGTTGCTGGCGCCGACGGCGCTGTCCCGGTCGGCCATGGAGCGGCGCGCCGGGGGCCGGCTGGGTCGGCGGGCGTTGTGGCTGCACCGGCTCCGGTTTGTCCGCGACCGCGGTCCGGCCGCGCTGTGGCGGGTCACCGCCCCGGCCGGGCACCGGCGCCGGCCGGGTCCGCGGGCGCGGTAGTTTTGTGCGCATGGTTCTCCCCACGTCCACCGAGCGCCCGTTCGGCGCCGTCCTCACTGCGATGGTCACCCCGATGACGGCCGACGGCGTCGTCGATCTCGACGCGGCGGCGCGCCTCGCCGTGCGGCTGGTCGACGACGGCAACGACGGCCTGGTCCTGTCCGGCACCACGGGTGAGTCCCCGACCACCCACGCCGCCGAGAAGGCGGACCTGGTCCGGGCGGTGGTGGCCGCCGTCGGCGACCGGGCCGTGGTCGTGGCCGGCGCCTGCTCGAACGACACGGTGCACGCCGTGCGAATGGCCGAACAGGCCGCGCAGGCCGGCGCGGACGGCATCCTGACCGTCTCCCCGTACTACTCGCGGCCGAGCCAGGACGGCCTCTACGCGCATTTCGCCGCCGTGGCGGACGCGACCGAGTTGCCGGTGATGCTGTACGACATCCCCGGCCGCGCGGGCGTGCGAATCGCCCCGGCGACCTATGACCGCCTGGCCGCGCACGAGCGCATCGTCGCGGTCAAGGACGCGACGGGGGACACCTACTCGGCGGCCAAGCTGATCGCCCGCACCGGACTGTCCTGGTATTCCGGCGACGACGGGCTGCTGCTCGCCTTCCTGGCCCAGGGCGGCGCGGGCATCGTCTCGGTGGCCGGGCACGTGCTGGGCGGGCTGTTCGCCGAGGTGATCCGCCGGTTCGACGCCGGGGATCCGGCGGGCGCGCTGGACGTCTTCCGCGCGGTGACGCCGGTGATCGACGTCCTGAACGGCGCCGGTTTCCAGGCCGTGATGGCGAAGGCCGCGGTCGAGGCGCTCGGGGTGATCCCGGGCCGGATGGTGCGGTTGCCGAACGTGCCGGCGACTGCGGCCGAGGCTGCCGACGTGCGCAAAGCGCTCGCGACCGCTGGACTTCTCCCGTGAGCCACCCGCATCCCGATCTGACACTTCCGCCCCCGCTCGCTCCCAACGGCCTGCGCGTCGTCGCCCTCGGCGGCCTCGGTGAGGTCGGCCGGAACATGGCCGTCCTGGAGTACGAGGGGCGCCTCCTGGTCATCGACTGCGGCGTGTTGTTCCCGGAGGACAACCAGCCCGGCGTCGACCTGATCCTGCCCGACTTCGACTACATCCGGAACCGCCTCGATGACATCGAGGCGATCGTGCTGACGCACGGCCACGAGGACCACATCGGCGCCGTGCCGTACCTGCTGCGGCTACGCGCGGATATCCCACTCATCGGCTCGCAGTTGACTCTGGCGTTTGTGGAGGCGAAGCTCCGCGAGCACCGGATCACGCCGTTCACGCTCGCGGTCAAGGAAGGCCAGGTCGAGCGGTTCGGGGCGTTCACCTGCGAATTCGTCGCGGTGAACCACTCCATCCCGGACGCACTCGCGGTGGCCGTGACCACCGGCGCCGGCACCGTGCTGCACACGGGCGACTTCAAGATGGACCAACTGCCGCTCGACGGCCGGGTCACCGATCTGCGCGCGTTCGCCCGGCTCGGCGAGGCCGGCGTCGACCTGTTCATGGTCGACTCGACGAACGCCGAGGTGCCGGGGTTCGTCACCCCGGAGGTGGAGATCGGGCCGGTGCTGGACACGGTCTTCGCGCAGTCGGAGAAGCGGATCATCGTGGCGTCGTTCTCCTCGCACGTGCATCGCGTCCAGCAGGTGCTCGACGCCGCCCACCACCACGGCCGTCGGGTCGCCCTGGTGGGGCGGTCGATGGTGCGCAACATGACGATCGCGGCGGAACTCGGCTACCTCACCGTTCCCGAGGGCGTGCTGATCGACCTGCGCAAGGTCGACTCCCTGCGCGACGACGAGATCGTCCTGATGTGCACCGGCTCCCAGGGCGAACCGATGGCCGCCCTGTCCCGGATGGCGAATGGCGACCACCAGGTGAGCGTCGGCCCGGGGGACACGGTGATCCTGGCATCGTCGCTCATCCCGGGGAACGAGAACGCGGTCTTCCGGATCATCAACGGACTGACCCGGCTCGGCGCGCGCGTGGTGCACGGCGGCAACGCCAAGGTGCATGTCTCCGGGCACGCATCGGCGGGGGAACTGCTGTACTGCTACAACGTCCTGCGGCCGAAGAACGTGATGCCGATGCACGGCGAGGTGCGCCACCTCGTGGCGAACGGGGCGCTCGCGGTCCGCACCGGGATCCCGGCCGAGCGAGTGGTCCTCGCCGAGGACGGCGTCGTCGTCGACCTCGTGGCCGGCAAGGCCGAGGTGGTCGGCGCCGTGCCGTGCGGCTACGTCTACGTGGACGGCTCGAGCGTCGGGGAGATTACCGACGCCGAGCTGAAGGACCGGCGCATCCTCGGCGAGGAAGGGTTCATCTCCGTCTTTGCGGTGGTCGACTCCGCCACCGGCAAGGTGTTGGCCGGTCCGCACATCCTGGCCCGGGGCTTCGCCGAGGACGATTCGGTGTTCGACGACATCCGGCCCGACGTCGTCTCCGCGCTGGAGGATGCGATCGCCGCGGGCGCCAACGACACCCACCAACTGCAGCAGGTGATGCGTCGGGTGGTCGGCCGCTGGGTGTCCAACCGGCTGCGCCGCAGGCCGATGATCGTGCCGGTGGTCGTCGAGGCATAGCCTGCATGGCTCCGGCGCGAATCACACTCCTAGACTGGGCGACGAATCGGGTATCGCCGCTGATCGATGCCCGAATCGGTTGATTCCCGTCTGGGATTGATTCCCGTCTGGAGTGGGTTGACATGCGCATTTCCCGGAGTTCGCGCAGGCAGTTCGGAGCGGTCGCAGGTGCGGTGGCGGTGATGGCCCTGAGCCTGGCGGGATGCAGCGGGGACGGGGACTCCGCCGCCTCGTCGACCGGATCGGCACCCACGTCGGCCACGTCGACCGACCCGCAGAGTGCGACGCCGAGCGAGCCGCCGACCGGCGATCGGACTAGCCTGACCAGTCGCGGGCTCGGCGCGTACACCATCGGCGCCACGGTCGGCTCCGCCCTCCGGGCGGCCGCTGACCGGGGCGACGGCCCGGTCAGCGAATCGTGCCCGGCCTACACGGTCGCCGACGCCGAACTCGGGACGGTCTTGTTCTTCGCCGACGGCGGCGGGGAGGACGCCAAGATCGTGGCCGTGGGCATCGGCAGCGGGTCGTCGGGCGAGGTGCAGACCGATCGCGGCATCCGGCTCGGTTCGAACATGGCCGAGTTCAAGGCGGCCTACCCCGACGCCAGGGCTCAGCAGGGCACGCCGGATCAGTGGCTGGCCGGTTCCGAGGAGCAGGCGACCATGGTGAAGATCGAGGCCAACACGGTGGTGTCCGTCATGGTCGGCGCCGAGGAATGGCTCAGCCCCAACGCGTGTGAGTGACAACGTGTGTGAGTGACTTGGACGTGCCGCGCGGACCGCGCGAACCGCGTCAGCGGGCGGCGGGTTCGCCCCGCCGGGCGGCCCGCAGCCGGCCGAGTTGCTCGACGTGCCACTGCGCAACATAGCCGCTCTGCGCCCGCGGGTCGGCGATGGCGGTGTCGTCACCCGCCCGCGCCGCGAGCCGCTCGAGCGCGTGCAGGTATGCGCGATCGGCCGCGAAGCGGGCCGCGATCTCCTCGGTCCCGTAGGCGGGGTGCCCGTGCCCGGGCACGACGACCCGCACGCCGCCGCGCCGCGCCGCGTCCTCGAGGATCGTCAGGGCGCGGCGGTGGTCCCCGATCGGGTCGTCCGCGTCCTCGTCCAGAATCGGGACTTCCACGTCCGAGAGCATGTCCCCGGCAAGCATCGCGCCGTCGACGACGAGGGCCGCGTGGCCCGGTGCGTGCGCCGCGTGCTCGACGAACGTCACGGGCCGCCCCGTCCAGGGCAGTTCCCCGGCCGGGTCGTCGGGCAGGGGCTCGAGGTTCGTGATCAGGTCCAGATCGTGTCCCGGCGCGGCACCTTCGGCGTCGCGGCGCGCCTGGTCGGCCAGCCGCCGGATCTCGGTGACGGTGCCGGCGGTTGCCCAGCGCGGGCCGGTGCCGAGGGCATCGCTCCACAGCACGTGGTCCCAGTGGGGGTGGGTGGTGAAGCCGCCGGTCACGTGCCAGCCGCGGCGGTCGATCTCGGCGGCGAGCCCGCGCAGTTCCTCGACCGTGATCCCCGGATCGACCACCAACGCCGCCCCGTCGGGCGCAACGACCACCGCGGACGTCGTCGTCCAGATCTGCGCCGTGGCCACCCAGACGCCGGGCACAACCTCGATGATGGCGCGCCCAATGGGTTCCGGGGCATGCTGATCGGACATGGCCGCTCCTCCTCGTCCAACCGCCGTTGCCGGGTCCGGCGATTGCTCGCACGCTACCGCGTCTGCATGCTCGCCCGTTCGGCCGTACTCGACGTCTGATCGTCCTCCGTCGCGCTTGTCGCCGCGGAGAACTGCGCCCATGATGCATCCCCTCCCCGGTCCCGGCAACGTCATGTCCTGCGTTCGGTCCGGTCGGAGGCCGGGTCGTCGTGTCTGCGCCCGGGTGTCACCGAGGCCAGGTAAGTTGGAGGAACCATGGCGACTCGGACGGCCTCGCAGGGCTCACCCAAGCGCCCGGCCTCGAACGGCCGCGGCGCCGGCGGCGCGCGCGGGCAGGGATCGACGCCTGCAGCGGGTGGCCGCGCCGCGGGTGGCCGCGCCGCGGGTGGCCGCG
>JAVBMU010000009.1:0-25519 GCA_031552185.1 Cellulomonadaceae bacterium
TGGCGGCCGCCCGGCGGCCGCCCGATCGCGCTGCCGCCGGCTCACCCCGCCGACTCCGGGGTGGTGCGGGCCGCCCCGGAGCCACCCGCCCGGGAGCCGAGCAGCCCACGGCGGCGCGCCCTGTGGTGGTCGCTCGCGGCCGTGACGCTGCTCGTGGCGGTCGTGGGCGGCTCGATCTGGTGGGCCGGGGCCGGCCCCGGGGCCTACACGCGCGTCCCGCCCGGTCTGATCGGTTCCACCCAGGCCGCCGCCGAGGCGGCCCTCGCCAAGGCTGATCTGGGGCACAAGGTCGTCGAGCGGTACGACGACGACGTCGCCCGCGGCCTCGTCGTCGCGGCCCGGCCGGACGAGGGCGACTCGGTGCGCAAGGACGGTTCGGTGCAGTTGATCGTCTCCCGCGGCGTCGAAATGCGCACCGTCCCGGACGGGCTCGTCGGAGCGAGCGAAACGGACGCCCGCGCGGCGCTGGATGCCGCCCGCATTGCCGTCGGGCCGGCCGAGCCCGCCTACGACGACAAGGCGCCCAAGGGCGAGGTGCTGGCGGTGACCAACGCCGGCCGGCCCGTCGCCGCCGACGCGACGATTCGCCACGACGCGGTGCTGACGCTCACCGTCTCCCAGGGCCCGGCGCCGGTCCAGGTGCCCGAGGTGACCGGCAAGAGCCGGTCGGACGCGACCGAGGCGCTGCGCGCCGTCGGGCTCGGTCTCAAGGTGACCGCCGAGGAGATCTCCGAGCAGGTACCCAAGGGTGATGTCATTCGCCAGGACCCCGGTCCGGGGGCGACGGCGCATCGCGGCGACGCCGTCGGCGTCGTCCTCTCGGCCGGGCCGCCGTTGGTCGAAGTGCCCAGGGTGTTCGGGATGAACGTCAAGACGGCGACCGACAAGCTGAGGGAAGCCGGCTTCGAGGTCTCCGTGCAGGAGCCGCAACGGATCAGCCCGTTCAACCAGGTCTACGATCAGACGCCGGGCGCGGGCACGAAGGCGCCGAAGGGCTCCACCGTCGTGCTCAACATCTTCTGACGCACGCCGTCGCCCGGTCCGAGGCCCGAGCCCGCCGCACGTTCAGCCGCGCAGCATCTGGGTCACCTGGAACGCCAGCTCCAGCGATTGCTGGTGGTTCAGGCGGGGGTCCACCAACGTCTCGTACCGCATCGCCAGGTCGGCGTCGTCGATCCGGCCGGACCCGCCGAGGACCTCGGTGACGTCGTCGCCGGTGAGTTCGACGTGCAGACCGCCCGGCACCGTCCCGAGCCCGCGGTGGACCTCGAAGAATCCCCGCACCTCGTCCAGGACGTCGTCGAAGCGGCGGGTCTTGTAGCCGCTGGCCGACCGGATCGTGTTGCCGTGCATCGGGTCACTCACCCAGGTGACGGGAATGCCGGCGGCGGTGACCGCCTCGACCAGCGGCGGCAGCGCGTCGCGGACGCGGGCCGCGCCGAGCCGGGTGATGAAAGTCAGCCGGCCGGGTTCGCGGGCGGGGTTGAGCCGCTCGGCCAGAGCGAGCGCGTCCGCGGGCGCCGTCGTCGGGCCGAGCTTGACCCCGATGGGGTTGGCGATGCGGGAGACGAACTCGATGTGCGCGCCGTCGAGCTGACGCGTCCGCTCGCCGATCCAGAGGAAGTGCGCCGACGTATCGTAGGCGTCGCCGGTGCGCGAATCGGTCCGGGTCAACGGGCGTTCGTAATCCAGGATGAGCGCCTCGTGGCCGATGAAGAACTCGACCGTGCGGAGCGCGTCGAAGTCGGCACCGCATGCCTCCATGAACCGGATCGCCCGGTCGATCTCGGCCGCGGTGAGTTCGTACCGGGCGTAGGCCGGGTTTTGCATGAAGCCGCGGTTCCACTCGTGCACCTTGCGCAGGTCGGCGAAGCCGCCGGAGGTGAACGCCCGGATCACGTTCCAGGTCGCGGCGGAGATTCGGTAGGCCTGGAGCAGGCGTTCCGGGTCCGGGATGCGCGCGGCCGCGGTGAACGGGTGTCCGTTGATCATGTCGCCCCGGTAGGCGGGCAGGGTCACGCCCGCCCGGGTTTCCAGGTCGTCGCTGCGCGGCTTGGCATATTGCCCCGCCATCCGCCCCATCTTCACCACGGGCATGCTGGCGCCGTGGGTCAGGATGACCGCCATCTGCAGCAAGGTGCGGATCTTGTTCCGAATCCGGTCGGCGCCCGCCTCGGCGAAGGACTCGGCGCAGTCGCCGCCCTGCAGCACGAACGCCTCACCGCGGCTCGCGGCGGCCAGGCGCGAGCGCAGCAGGTCGGCCGCCGGCGGGACCACCAGCGGGGGCTCGGCGGCCAGGCGCGCGGGGGGGGGCGGGGGCGCCCGCGGGGGCGGGCCGGGGGGCGGCGGGGGGGGGGACCCCCTGGGGGGGGTGGGCGCCCCGCCGCCCCCCACCGTCCGCGCGCGCCCGCGAGTCCGGCCAGGTCGGCTGCTGGCGGGCAGGCAGCGACCGGAACAGATCCAGGCCGGCGGGCGCCTCGGGCGGGCTCGTGGTGCTCATGGAACCGGTCGGCGCTAGCGCTTGTCGTACTCGGGCACGGCGGGCGGCTGGCCGATCGCGGCCAGCAGGTCCCCGAACCACGGCTGTTCGACGTCGAACGCCTTGCCGCCCGCGATCCGCGGGAAGGCAATCGCCTTGAGCCGGTCCCCGTCCTCCTCGTCGTGCCCGATGACGCCGGACTCGCCGCGGATCGCGCATTCGACCGCCAGGTCGGTCATCGACTTGATCAGGCGCAGGTCTTCGGTGTTCGCGGCGGCGGCCCGGGAGTAGTAGCCGGACTTCTGCACCATCACCTTGCCGGCGCCGAGTTTGGCGGCGAACTGCTCGGCGAACCAGCGCCCGGGGTTGATCGTGTCGAGCTTCACGTGCCCGAAGGCGTCGCGCTGGACCTCCTCGCCGGCGGCCTGAAGCTGCTCGACGATCTCGTCCACGCCCGCGCCCTCGGACAGGAAAATCGTGACGTTGCCGATCCGGTCCATCAGGGCGCGCAGCCGCTCCGCCTCGGCGTCGAGGTCGAAATCCATCTCCGGCAGGTACACCGCGTGGATGTCCCAGCGCTCGCGGGTCAGCCCGAGGCTGGGCGCCCATTCCTGGGTGTCGAGCCATTCGCGGTACTTCGCGGCGGCGGCGGCGGTCAGCCAGCCGCAGTGCCGGCCCATCACCTCGTGCACGATCAGCATCCGGTTCCCGGACCGGTGCTCGCCGATGATGTTTGCGGCGAAGCGCGCCGTCTGCTCGGCCGCGGTCCACGCGCCGAGCGACTGCCGGATGGGCACCACATCGTTGTCGATCGTCTTCGGCAGGCCGACGACGGTCAGGTGGTAGCCGTTGGACTCCAGGTACGCGGCGAGGTCCGCGGCCGTGGTGTTGGTGTCGTCGCCGCCGATGGTGTGCAGCACGTCCACGCCGTCGGCCCGCAGTCGTTCCGCGGCCACCTGCAAGGGGTCCTCGCCCTCGCGCACCAGGCCGCGCCGGACGCAGTCCGCGACGTTGGTGAGCTTCACGCGCGAGTTCCCGATCGGCGATCCCCCGAACCGGTGTAGCAGCTTTGCCTGCGCGCGGCCTTCGGCGTCGATCACGATCTTGGTGCCGGTGAGCAGGCCGTGGTAGCCGTGCTCGTAGGCGATGATCTCGACCTCGGGGTAAAGCTCGGTATAGCGCTCGATCAGGCCCCCGACGGCCGAGGACAGGCATGGAGCGAAGCCGCCGGCCGTGAGCAGGGCGACACGGCGGACCGGGCTGACCGACATGGAGGAGACCTTCCGTGGACGTGCGTGGGGCCGGACCGCGGCGGACGCGGCTTTCGGCCAGGTCGCGGTCAGTCTACCGACTCGCCCCCCGGCTCGATCGGCGCCTCGGGCACCGGCACGTCCGGCGCGGGCCGCCCGCCCGGGGCGGCCGTCGTCCCGCCGTCCACTTCCTCGTGCCCCGCCGCGAGCCGGGCCTTGGCGGTCGCCGCGTAAAGGTCGACGTATTCCTGCCCGGACAGGGACATGATCGCGTACATGATTTCGTCGGCCACGGAGCGCAGGATGAAACGATCGTTCTCCATGCCGCGGTAGCGGGAGAAGTCCAGCGGTTCGCCGATCACGATGCCGATCCGCATCGGCTTGGGGATGACCTTGCCGATCGGCTGCGCGGTGTTCGTGCCGATCATCGCGACGGGAATGACCGGGGCGCCGGATTCCAGGGCGAGCCGCGCCACGCCGGTCTTGCCACGGTACAGTCGCCCGTCCGGGCTGCGGGTGCCCTCCGGGTAGATGCCGAACAGCTCGCCCTCCTGGACCACGCGCAGGCCGGTCATGAGGGCGGCCTCGCTCGCCTTGCCGCCGGCGCGGTCGACCGGGATCGTGCCGACGCCGCGCATGAAGCCCGCCGTCAGCCTGCCTTTGATGCCGGTGCCGGTGAAGTAGTCGGATTTGCCGAGGAACTGCACCTTGCGGCTCAGCACCAGCGGCAGGACGAACGAGTCGATGACGGCCAGGTGGTTACTCGCCAGGATGGCGCCGCCCGTCTCGGGCACGTTGTCGACGCCGCGCGTCCACGGGCGGAACATCATCCGTAGCACCGGGCCGACCATGACGGCCTTCATCAACCAGTAGAACAACGTTCCTCCTCGAAGGGTCCCGGCACGGGACGTGGATCACTCTAGAGTGAATGCTGTGGTGCCACCGAATGCCCGACCGAACTCCGCCCAGCCCGATCCCCCGCCGGACGACGCCGGCGAGGGCCGACCGGCGCGCGGTTCAGGGCATTCGCCCGATCCCGACGCGCCGTCGACCCCGGGCGAGCTCGACCCGGCGTCGGCGGCCGGCGAACCGCAACCGACGCCTGGCGAACCCGACCCGGCGTCGACATCGGTTGAACCCGGCGCCGAAGGCCGGCCCGGAGCCGGCGCCGACGCCTCTGCGAAAGCAGGGTCCGGCGGCCGGGCCGCGTCGTTCGACGACGAGTGGGCGGGCATCGTCGCCGGCCTCGACGACCTGGCGGGCCTCAGCGAATTCCCGAACCTCGAGCGGGACGCGCCCGCCGGGCGGTCCCGGCCCGCGTCGGGCGGCGGACCCGACGGCGACCAGGGAACGGGCGACGGCTCCGGCCGAAGCGGTGGTCTCGGTCCGGGCCCTGGTCTGAGCCCTGCCCCGGAACCGACCGCGCCCTGGACGCGCCCCCCGGGACCCCGCGACTGGCCGACCACTCCCGAGGTCGAGGCCCTCGAGGAGGCCGAGAGCCACTTCGTTCCGCCCGAGCCCCCGCCGATCGCCGGTCAGGATCCCCTGCTGACGATGGCGTGGAGCATCGTCGTCATCGTTCCGGTCGCGCTCATCATCCTGGCGGTCGTGCTGACGCCGTTCCCGCGGATCATCGGTCAGGTCGGTGGGCTCGCCCTCGTCGGGGCGCTCGCGGTGCTGATCTGGCGGATGCCGCGGCACCGGGACGACGACGACGGCCCGGGCGCCGTCGTCTGAGCCGAGGCTGCGCTAGCGCCCGGCGCCCCGGGCGAGATCCGCGGCCCCGATGATGCCGGCCTCATTGCCGTGCGCGGCGAGTTCAATCGCCGCCTCCGGGCGGTGCCCGCGGGCGGAGAGCTGGGTGAGGAATGCCTCCCGGGCCGGCCGCAGCAGCAGGTCACCGGCGGCGGCCACGCCGCCGCCGATCACGATCAACTCGGGGTCGAGCAAGGCCGTGACCGACGCCGCGCCCTCGCCCAGCCAGCGGCCGACTGACGCCAGCAATGACACCGCCAGCGGATCACCGTCCTGCGCGGCGGCGGTGATCTGCGGGCCGGTCAGTCGAGCCGGGTCGCCGCCGCACGCCTCGAGCAGCCGCCGGCCGCGGTCCGGGTTGGCGGTCAGGGCCGCCTGGCCGTCCCGGACGAGCGCGGAACCCGAGGCGTACTGTTCCCAGCAGCCCTCGTGGCCGCAGCCGCAGTAATGCCCGCCCGGGACCACCCGCAGGTGGCCCACCTCCGCCGCCACGCCCCACTTGCCCCGCAGCAGCTCCCCGGCGGCGACGATCGCCCCGCCCAGCCCGGTGCCGACGGTCAACAGGAGCATGTCCGTCGCGTGCCGGGCGACCCCGAATTGAAACTCCGCCCAGCCGGCCGCATTGGCGTCGTTCTCGACCACGATCCGCACCGCATCGCCGAGGTATTCGCGCACTTTCGCCGCGAGCGGGTAGTCCCGCCAGGCGATGTTCGGGGCAAAATTCATCGATCGCCGGTCGGCGTTGACGAATCCGGCCGCCGCGATTCCGAGCGCATCGACCTCGTACTCCGCCGCCAATTCCTGGTACACCTCGGCAATCGCCCGGTCGATGCTTGCGACGTCGCCGGCGTCGGTGTCCCGACGCGTTCGCGCCAGAATGCCACCCTCTTCGTCGACGACTCCCGCGGCGATCTTGGTCCCGCCGATGTCGACCCCGATCGCGTGCATGGGCTCCTCGCTCGTCTGGCGTATCCGGGCTGCCGCGCGCCGCGATCGGAGGGCTCCGACCGACCACGCCCGCTACCGCCCCGCGGGGCGCACGGCAGATCAGCGTACCGACTGGCACCGATCTCCGATACTCGGGAGCTTCGCGATGCCCGCCCTTGCGGTCCGTCCGCTCAAGTGCAGCGGTCCAGCGTTCCGGTGGGCGCGGAACCGGCTATTGTGCTCTCGATCAGCCGCGGGTGTTGCCGCCGCCCCGGCCGGACGCGACGGAGCCCACATGACTGAAATCCACACCCCTCTGATGGTCGAGCTCGACCCGAACCACAACTTGAATAACCTTCTGGCCGCCCGGGTCGCCGCCAACCCGGACGCCGTCCTGATCGAGCGCCGGCAGGCGCCCGGCGCACCCTGGGAGCCGCTGACCTCCGGTCAGTTCGAGGCCGAGGTGGTCGCCGTCGCCAAGGGTTTGGTCGCGCGGGGCGTCGAGCCGGGCGACCGGGTGGGGATCATGTCCCACACGCGGTATGAGTGGACGCTGCTCGACTGGGCGATCTGGGCCGCGGGCGCCGTCTCGGTCCCGCTGTACGAAACCTCCAGCGCCGAGCAGGTGCAGTGGATCCTGTCGGACTCCGAGGTCCAACTCCTCGTGGTGGAGAGCCCCGAGTACGCCGCGATCGTCGATGAGGTCCGGGCCGAAGTTCCCACCCTCGAAACGGTCCTGGTGATCGACGACGGCGGTGTCGCCGACCTCACATCCGCGGGCACCGACGTGACCGACGACGAGATCGCGCGCCGCCGCGGCCTGGCGGTCTCGACCGACATCGCCACGATCATCTACACCTCCGGCACGACCGGGCGGCCGAAGGGCGCCGAACTCAGCCACGGCAACTTCCACGTCCTGGCCGTGAACATCATCGTCGACGTCCCGGAGGTGTTCGGCCGGGTGGGCAGCCGGACCCTGCTCTTCATGCCGTTGGCACATGTCTTCGCCCGGTTCATCGGGGTTCTCGTGGTCGCGGGCGGCACGGTGCTCTCCCACGCGTCGGACACCCGCACGCTGATCGCCGACCTGCAGAGCTTCAAGCCGACCTACATCCTGGCCGTGCCGCGGGTGTTCGAGAAGGTCTACAACTCCGCCGAGCAGCAGGCCGCGCGCAGCGGCAAGCGTCGCATCTTCCACTGGGCGGTTGCCGTGGCCATCGAGTACTCCCGGTCGCTCGACACCGGGCGTCGGCGACCCTGGCTGCGGGCGCAGCGGGCGCTCTTCGACCGTCTGGTCTACCGCAAGCTGCGCGCCCTGCTCGGGGACGACGTCGAGTACGCCGTCTCCGGCGGAGCCCCGCTGGGCGAGCGGCTCGGGCACTTCTACCGCGGCATCGGCATCACGGTCCTGGAGGGCTACGGCCTGACCGAGACCACCGCGCCGACGTGCCTGAACCACCCCGGGAACATCCGCGTCGGCACCGTCGGCACGCAGTTGCCCGGCTGCGGCGTCACGATCGCCGAGGACGGCGAAATCCTGCTCAAGGGGGTCAACGTCTTCCTGGGCTACCACAACAACCCCGAGGCCACCGCCCAGGTCATGTCCGACGGCTGGTTCCGCACGGGTGACCTCGGCTCGTTGGACGAGGACGGCTTCCTGCGGATCACCGGCCGCAAGAAGGAGATCATCGTCACCGCGGGCGGCAAGAACGTCGCCCCCGCCGTACTCGAGGACCGGATCCGGGCGCACGCGCTGGTCAGTCAGTGTGTCGCCGTGGGCGACCACCGGCCGTTCATCGGCGCCCTGATCACGCTGGACCCCGAGGGCCTGCCCGGCTGGCTGCAGGTGCACGGCAAGCCCGACATGGAGGTGGAGACTGCGGCCAAGGACCCCGACGTCCTGGCGGCGCTCGACGCAGCGGTGCAGCGGGCCAACCGGGCCGTCTCGCGGGCCGAGTCGATTCGCAAGTTCAGCGTGCTGACGACCGACTTCACCGTCGAGAACGGGTACCTGACGCCGTCGCTGAAGGTCCGCCGCGCCGTCGTGCTGAAAGACTTCGCCGCCGAGATCGACGCGATCTACGACGGGGGCAGCGCCTCGTAGTCCGGGCGATTCCGAATTGCTGCGGCGTCTGCCGCCGGCGGGGCTGTCAGTGCCTGCCGGTACCGTCCTGGCATGACCACGGCCGCCCCCACCCCGCCTGCCGGAGCGAGCGCGCGACCGGTGCCGGTCCAACTCGGGCTGGACGAGGTCGGCACGCCGCTGTCGGACGTGACCTTCGTCGTCGTCGACCTCGAGACCACCGGCGGCTCGCCGACGGACTCGGGCATTACCGAGATCGGCGCGGTCAAGGTCCGCGGCGGGGAGGTCCTCGGCGAGTACCAGACGCTGGTGAACCCCGGCCGGCCCGTGCCCGCGTTCATCGCCCGGCTCACCGGGATCAGCCAGGCCATGGTCGCCCACGCGCCACCGATCGAGGCCGTCCTGCCCAGCTTCCTGGAGTTTGCGCACGGCGCGGTGCTGGTCGCGCACAACGCCCCGTTCGACGTCGGATTCCTGCGCGCCGCCATGCGCGGCGCCGGCTACGAATGGCCGCACTACCCCGTCGTCGACACGGTCGCCCTGGCCCGGCGGGTGGTCACCCGGGACGAGGCGCCCAACCACAAGCTGGCCACGCTCGCCGCCCTGTTCCGGGCGACCGTCACTCCGGAGCACCGCGCCCTGGCGGACGCCCGGGCGACCGTGGATGTGCTGCATGCGTTGCTCGGCCGCCTCGGCCCGCTCGGGATCACCCACCTGGAGGACCTCGCCACGGCCACCGACCCGGTGCCGGCCGACGTGCGCCGCAAGCGGCATCTCGCCGACGACCTGCCGGACGCGCCGGGCGTCTACCTGTTTCGCGGCCCGAAGGAGGAGGTGCTCTACGTCGGCACGTCGGTCTCCATCCGCAAGCGGGTGCGCAGCTACTTCACGGCCGCGGAGAAGCGCGGCCGAATCACCGAGATGGTTCGCATCGCGCACGCCGTCACGCCGGTGGTGTGCGCGACGCCGCTGGAGGCCCGCGTCCGCGAGCTGCGGCTGATCGTCGAGCATGCGCCGCGGTACAACCGGCGGTCCACCCATCCCGAACGCATGACGTGGGTGCGCCTGACCGACGAGCCCTTCCCACGGTTGTCCGTGGTGGGCACCGTCGCCGGCGGGACCGCCCACATCGGGCCGTTCACCTCGGCCCGGCAGGCACGTTCAGCCATCGACGCCCTGCACGACGCCGTGGCGTTGCGCCAGTGCACCAGGCGGCTGCCGCGTACGCCCGCGGCGACGGCCACGGCCTGCATGCTGGCCGAACTCGGGCGGTGCGCCGCGCCGTGCGTGCGCCCGGCTCCCGACTACACCGCCGCCGTCGCGCAGGCCGACGCGGCGATGCGAACGGACCCGTCGGCAGTCGTGCGCGCGCTCAGCCGGCACATCGCCCAGTTGTCCCGGACGGAGCGCTACGAGGAGGCCGGCGAGGTCACGGCCCGGCTGCGCGCCTTCCTGCAGGCGGCGGCTCGCGCCCAGCGCCTGGAACCGCTCGCCGCCTGTGCGGAGTTGGTCGCCGCCCGGCCGTCCGACGGCGGCTGGGAAATCGTCGTCATTCGGCACGCCGTGCTGGCCGCTACCGGGACGTGCGCGCCGGGCGAGGACCCGATGCGGCTCGTGGGCGCGTTGTTGGCCACCGCCCTGCCGGTGGCCGCGCCCACGCCGCCCGCGCCGGCCGGGCACCCGCACGAGGCGGAGATCCTGCTCGGCTGGCTCGATCAACCGGGCGTCCGAATTGTCGCTGCCTCCCATCCCCTTGCCTACCCGGTCAACTCCGCGCGGGCGCACATCGACCTCTCGATCGCGGCCGGTCAGGTCGCCCATTTCGCCGCGCTCGACGACGGCGCCGCGGGGCCGGCGGCCGCTGACGGCACCGACGGACCGGGCCCCGATAGATTGGTCGCGCACGCCGAACCGGCCGCGTGACGACGACGCCAGGAGGACCCATGCTCACCGCCATCGTGCTGATCGACACCCAGGCCGCCCGGATCCCCGAGGTTGCCGCCGAGATCGCCGAACTGAAGGGCGTCAGCGAGGTCTACTCCGTGACCGGCAAGGCGGACCTCGTCGCGATGGTGCGCGTCGCCGCGCATGAGGATCTTGCCGATGTCATCGCCGACCGGATCGGCAAGGTCGACGGCGTGCGGCGCACCGAGACCCTGATCGCCTTCCGGACCTACTCCAAGCTCGACCTCGACCAAGCGTTCGCCCTCGGCCTCGACGATTGACCGGGCGGGAATCGTTGGTTGGTCAGCGATCGTTGGGTGAGCAATCGTTGGGTCAGCGCTGGGAGGCGGCGGCCCAGGTCTCGAGGACGCGCCGGGCCGCGCCCGAGTCCACGCTCCGCGCGGCGTGTTCGATGCCGGCGGCGAGCCGCTCGGCCAGGGTGCCCTGCGCCGTGCCGGGCCGGGATCCGTCCGCGACGAGCCCCGCGGCGGCGTTGAGGAGCACGGTGTCCCGCACGGGACCGGCCTCGCCGTCGAGCAGCCGCCGAGCCACGCCGGCGTTGTGCTTCGCATCCGCGCCGCGCAGGTCGGCCACCTCGATCGGAGGCAGGCCGAGATCCGCCGTGGCGTCGAAGTGCTGCTCGACGACGACGCCGTCGCGCACCTCCCACGCGGTCGACGGCGCCGTCGGGGCGAGTTCATCCAGACCGTCGTCGCCCCGGAAGACCAGCGCGCTCGTCCCCCGCGCCGCGAAGACGCCGGCCATCAACGGAGCCATCCGCAGGTCGGCGACGCCGATCGCCGCGGCCCGCGGCTGGGCGGGGTTGGTCAGCGGGCCGAGGAAGTTGAACGCCGTCGGGATGCCGAGTTCCTTGCGTGCGCTGGCCGCGTGCCGCATGGACGGGTGGAACCGCTGCGCGAAGCAGAAGGTGATGCCGACCTCGTCGACGAGTTCCGCCACCCGGTTCGGGCTCTGGTCGAGCCGGACGCCGAGCGCCTCGAGCACGTCGGCCGAGCCCGAGGCCGACGTCGCAGCGCGATTGCCGTGCTTGACCACGCGCACGCCGGTCCCGGCAATGACGAGCGCGGCCATGGTCGAGACATTCACCGTGTGCGCGCGATCGCCGCCGGTGCCCACGATGTCCACGGCCGGCCCAGCGACCTCGAGGCGGGTCGCGTGCCTCAACATCGCCGCCGCGAGGCCGGTCAACTCCTGGACCGTCTCGCCCTTGGCCCGCAGCGCGATCAGGAAGCTCGCCAGGCGCGCGTCGGACACCTCGCCGGACATCGCCTCGCCCATCGCCCAGGCCGACTGAGCGGCGGACAGGTCGCGACCCGCCACCAGCTCGGCGAAGACGCCGGGCCAGGAGAAGCCGGCCGGCTCCGGGACCGCCGGGTCGGGCGTCGCTTGGTGCTCCCGAGCCGCCATGCGGGCCTCGCCCACCGCCGGTCAGGCCCCGGCGAGCAGCTGGGCCACGGCGCGCTGCAACTCGATCGCGTCGAGGGGCCGGGGGACGACGTCGTCCGCGAGCGACCAGGAAGCCAGCCAGGCGTCCTGGGGGCGGCCGGTGAGGACCAGGATCGGCGGGCAGTTGTACACCTCGTTCTTGAGCTGGCGGGCCAGGCCCATCCCGCCGACCTTGTCCGCCTCGCCGTCGAGCACCAGCAGGTCGAACTTCTCCTGGTCCGCCGCGGCGATAACCGCGGGTGCCGTCGCCACCTCGAACCAGGTGATCTCGGGTTCGCCCGCGGCGAGGCGGCGCCCGATGGCGAGCCGGACCTGTTCGCGGATGGTCACGTCGTCGCTGTAGAGCAGGATGCGGGGGCCGGTCGTGGACGGTGCGCCGGCGCCGGTGCCGGCGGTGCGGTTGGTCGTGCTCGTTGCCATGTCGTCAGCCTTCGTCGAGATCGATGTGCCGCTGCTCGCTGCACTCTCCCACGGCATCTTGACACGGTTCGGCCACCGAGATCACCTGTGGCCGCATGCTGTCCTTCGGCGGTTCGCGCCCCGAGCCCGATGGATCCGTGATCCGGGACTCGGGGCCATGGTCCGCAATACCGGGCGAAGGCGGTTGAAAAGCCTCATCGCCGGAAGTATTCGACGGACTTTCCGGCACAATTCACGTGACGCCGGGCCAGTCATTGTCAGATACTGCGAACCGGCACCGTGGGGCCGTCGCAATCGCGTCACGAATTTCGCCCGGAGCCGGGTCTTGAGTCCCGAATCACGAGGCCATCGGCCATAATGTAAATCGTGTCGACGATAGCTGCGCCCGGCGCGCATCCCCGCGTGAGCGTCAACCGGCCCAATCCCGTCTCGGTCGGGACGATCATCTGGCTCGCCAGCGAGCTGATGTTCTTCGCCGGATTGTTCGCAATGTACTTCACGGTCCGTTCCGTCCTGCCGACCGATGAATGGTCCGCGGCCGCCGACCATCTGCAACTCCCGTTCGCCACCGTGAACACGATCGTGCTGCTGCTCTCCTCGGTGACCTGCCAGTTGGGCGTCCGCGCGGCGGAGAATTTCCGTCCCGTCCGCAGCGGCAAACTCTGGCAGGCGCACCTGTGGGGTCTCAATGAATGGATCACGCTGACCTTCGTGATGGGCGCGTTCTTCATCGCGGGCCAGGTGTACGAGTACGCCGGCCTCGTCGAGGAGGGCATCACCATCTCGTCGACCCCCTACGGGTCGGTGTTCTACCTGACCACCGGGTTCCACGGTCTGCACGTCCTCGGCGGCCTGATCGCCTTCCTGTTCCTGCTGGGCCGGTCCTTCACCGCTCGAACCTTCGGCCATCACGAGGCGACGACGGCCATCGTCACCTCGTACTACTGGCACTTCGTCGACGCCGTGTGGGTCGCCCTGTTCGCGACCATCTACCTGCTGCAATGAGGCACCCCACGAACCACCCCACGAACCACCCCACGAACCACGAGACGAGGAACCCGACGTGAAGGCAATCGCCGCCCGACGCCGCAACCGCCTCGCGCCGGTCGCGCTACTCCTGACCGCCCTCGTGGTCACCGGGGGCGTCTACGCCGCCCTCGACACCCCGCGCGCCGCCGCCGACCGGCTCTCGACGCAGGACGTCGAGACCGGCCACAAGCTCTTCCAGGCGAACTGCGCCAGTTGCCACGGCCCCGCGGCCGAGGGCACCGAGGTCGCCCCCACGCTCGTCGGCGTCGGCGCCGCCGCGGTCGACTTCCAGGTGTCCACGGGCCGGATGCCGATGGCCGCCACCGGCCCCCAGGCGCCCGCCAAGCCCCGCCAGATGACCGAAGAGCAGACCGCGCACCTGGCCGCCTACATCGCCTCCCTCGGCGAGGGCCCCGCGATCCCGACGGACGCCCAGGTCGACCCCGCCCAGGGCGATGTCTCGAACGGGGCACTGATCTTTCGCACCAACTGCGCCATGTGCCACAACGCCGTCGGCGCGGGCGGCGCGCTCTCCGAGGGCCGATACGCGCCGTCGTTGTCCAAGACCTCCCCGAGGAACATCTACCAGGCCATGCTCACCGGACCCGAATCGATGCCCGTCTTCAATGACGCCAACATCACCCCGCAGGAGAAGCGGGACGTCATCGCCTACCTGGTCGAGCAGCGCGACGGCTCGGCCGGCGGCGCCACGCTCGGCGGTCTCGGCCCGGTCAGCGAGGGCCTGTGGGCCTGGGTGATCGGCATCGGCCTCCTGCTCGGTGCCGCCGTCTGGATCGGCGGGAGGGCGGCGAAGTGAGCGACAACCTCAACCAGCCCCGGCCGGGCGCCGTCGTCCCGGCCCGGTCCGTCCCGCCGGCCGGCGTCCCGGAGCGCTTCGCCGATCCCGGCACCCCGGCCCATCACGAGCGTCCCAGCGACGTTGATCCGCGCGCGGCGAAGCGTGCCGAGCGGCAGGTCGCCGCACTGTTCGGCTTCTCCGCGCTCGGCACGGTCGTTTCGCTGGTGGTCTATTTCGCCGTGCGGCCCGAGGGCACCACCGCGAGCGTGCGGCTCGCCACCTTCTCGCTGGGTGCCGCCGTCGCGTGCGCGCTGCTCGGCGTCGGCTTCGGTGCGATCCACTGGGCCCGGTCGCTCATGTCCGACCGCGAACTCGTCGACGAACGCCACCCCACGGTCAGCGACGACGAGACCCGGGCCGGCGCCGTCGAAGCCCTGCGGCAGGGGGTCCGCGACTCCAACATCGCCCGGCGGGGCGTCCTGAAGGGCGCCGCCGCCTCCGCCCTCGCCCTGGTCCCCCTGACCATCGCCGTGCCGCTGATCTCGAGCATCGGCGGCAGTTGGAACGTCGCCCTCTTCAAGCACACCCGGTGGTCGAAGGGGATGCGGCTGGCGATTGATCCGTCCGGGCGTCCGATCAAGGCCGAGGAGGTGACGGTCGGCTCGGTCTTCCACGTCATTCCCGACGTGCCGCAGGCCGAACGCGACTCCGAGGAGTGGTTGGAGGAGAAGGCCAAGGCCGTCGTCCTGCTGGTCAAGCTCGACCCGAAGGACCTCAAGGAGGCCCCGGACCGCAGGTCCTGGTCGCACGACGGCATCGTCGCCTATTCCAAGATCTGCACCCACGTCGGCTGCCCCGTCGCGCTCTACGAGCGCCAGACCCACCACCTGCTGTGCCCGTGTCACCAGTCCACCTTCGACGTCGCCGACGGCGCCAAGGTGATTTTCGGTCCGGCCAAGCGGCCACTTCCGCAATTGCCGATTACCGTCGATGACGAGGGCTACCTGGTCGCCCAGAGCGACTTCCACGAGCCGATCGGCCCGAGCTTCTGGGAGCGTCTGAAGTGAGCATGAGCGAACGCGCCGCGGCCGGCGGCGCCGACTATCTCGACCGCCGCACGGGCATCGGCAGAATCGTCAAGACCGGTGCGCGCAAGATCTTCCCCGACCACTGGTCCTTCCTGCTCGGCGAGATCGCGCTGTACTCGTTCGTGGTCCTGATCATCACCGGCATCTTCCTGACCATGTTCTTCGTGCCGTCGATGGCGCAGACGGTGTACCACGGGCAGCCGGCCCAGATGGACGGCGTGCGCATGTCCGACGCGTTCGCCTCCACGCTGCACCTGTCCTTCGAGGTGCGCGGCGGGCTGCTCATGCGCCAGATTCACCACTGGGCCGCGTTGGTGTTCATGGCCGCGATCGTGACGCACATGATGCGGATCTTCTTCACTGGGGCGTTCCGGCGGCCGCGCGAACTGAACTGGATCGTGGGCTCGCTCCTGATGGTCCTGGGCCTCGCCGCCGGATTCTCCGGCTACTCCCTGCCCGACGACGTCCTGTCCGGCAACGGTCTGCGGATCACCCAGGGCATCACGGTCGGCATCCCGCTGATCGGGACGTACATGTCGGACTTCCTGTTCGGCGGTCAGTTCCCCGGCACCGACGTCGTCCCGCGGCTGTTCACGCTGCATATTTTCCTGGTGCCCGGCCTCATCCTCGCCCTGATCGGGTTGCACCTGTTCCTCGTCATTCTGCACAAGCACACCCACTACCCGGGCGGCGGGCGCACCGACCGCAATGTCACCGGGCCGCCGTTCTTCCCCGTGTACGTCGCCAAGGCCGGCGGATTCTTCTTCATCGTCTTCGGCGTGCTGACCCTGATGGGCGCCACGATGGCGATCAACAATGTCTGGAACTACGGCCCGTACGACCCCTCCCCCGTCAGCGCGGGCGCCCAACCGGACTGGTACATGTTGTTCCTGGAGGGCGCGCTGCGGCTGATGCCCGGCCAGGCCGAGATCGTCATCGCGGGCTTCACCATCCCGCTCAATGTGCTCATCCCGGCGATGATCGTGCCGGGGGTGCTGTTCACCGCGCTCTTCGGTTATCCGTTCCTCGAGGCGGCGGTCACCAAGGACCGCGCCGAGCACCACGTGCTCGACCGCCCGCGCAACGTCCCGTTCCGGACCGCGCTCGGCGTCAGCCTCCTGATGGCCTTCTTCATCCTGGCGCTGGCCGGCTCGAACGACCTGATCGCCACCCACTTCAGCCTGTCGATCAACACGATCACCTGGTCCTTCCGGGTGCTGCTCTTCGTCGCCCCCGCGATCGCCTTCGTCATCACCAAACGGATCTGCCTCGGTCTGCAGCGCAAGGACCGCGAACTGGTCCTGCACGGGCACGAGAAGGGCCGGATCCTGCGGTTCTCCAGCGGCGAATACGTCGAGGTGCACAGCCCCCTCAGCGACCAGGAACGCTGGCTGCGGGTCAACTACACCGCGCACCGGCCGCTCGACATCGAACCCGAGTCCGACCACCGCGGCGTGCGCCGCAAGGGCTATCGCAAGGACCGGGCGCTGCAGCGGATCTCGCAGATCTTCTTCGAGGATCGGGTCGAGCCCGTCACGCCGGCCGAACTCGCCACCGCGCGGGCCCACGCCGGGGACGGGGGCGAGATCACCCCCGGCCGCGACGAACTGGCGGCCGCGACCTCGACGGCGCTGCCGACCGGTGAGCGGGCGGCGTCGTCCGCGCCGGCCGGCGGCAGCGCGCAAGCCGGTGGGGGACGTAACCTCGTGGAACCGGACGATCACGAGCAACGCGGCTGATGTCACCCGTCGGCCGCGCTTGCGGCCGACAGCACCATCGTCGGCCGCGCCCGCGGCCGACCGGACTGCGCTTTGGGGCACCGACCGGCGGCGCCCGCGCCCGAGCAGGAGGACCATCGCATGCCGACTTACACGCTGCCCGACCTCACCTACGACTACGGCGCCCTCGCCCCGCACGTCTCCGGCAAGATCATGGAGTTGCACCACTCCAAGCACCACCAGGCCTACGTGACCGGCGCCAACACCGCGCTGGAGAAGCTGGCCGAGGCCCGGGACGCCGGCGACTTCGCGGCCATCAACCTGCACGAGAAGAACCTGGCGTTCAACCTCGGTGGGCACGTGAACCACTCCGCGTTCTGGACCAACCTGTCCCCGAACGGCGGCGGCGAGCCCACCGGCGAGATCGGGGCCGCCATCGACGAGCACTTCGGCTCCTTCGCCGCCTTCAAGGCCCAGTTCGCCGCCGTCGCGGCCGGCGTCCAGGGCTCCGGTTGGGCCATCCTGGCCTGGGACTCGATCGGGCAGAAGCTCGTCACCGTTCAGCTCTACGACCAGCAGGGCAACATCGCCCTCGGGCTCGTGCCCATCGTGCTGCTCGACTGCTGGGAGCACGCCTACTACCTGGACTACCTCAACGTCCGCGCCGACTACGTCACCGCCTGGTGGAACATCGTCAACTGGGCCGACGCCGAGTTGCGCCTTTCCCGGGCGCGGACCCAGACCGCGGGCCTGATCGTCCCGGCCTGAGATCTGCCGTCGGCGGCCGGCCGCCGGCCGTCGAGGCCGCGCCGTCGAGGCCGCGCCGAACGTGCGGTGGCCACCGAGATCGAGCCGATCCCGGTGGCCACCTCACGTGGCGCAGGCCGCGGCAACGCGCCCGGCGTTGAGGTGTCGGGAGCGAACGAGACGTCACGCACGAGATAGAGGTACCGCGAACGAGATGGAGGTACCGCGCGCGCCGTCCTTGCGAACCGATCCAGGTCGATCAACGCGCGCAAACCGCGGCGCCGTGCGGTGCGCAGTACCTCAGTGCGCGTGCACGCCGCGGGAGTACTCGAAGACCCAGCCGATCAACGACACGACGCTGACCAGGATCCCGATCAGCGAGAGCCAAAGCCCCGTCGCCAATCCAAGGAACACCGTCGCCGCGGACAGCCCCACGGCGAGCGGCCACCAACTCCAGGGAGCGAAGACGCCGAGGTCCCCGGCGCCGTCCTCGACCTCCGCGAAGGGGTCGTCCTCCGGCCGGTCGTCGATGCGCTGGGCCGTGACCGCCAGGTACACCCCGACCATCGCCACCAACGCGCCGGTGAGGGCGAGTGCGACGGAGCCGACGGGCTCGCCGTGACTCCAGACGCCGTACACGATCGCCGCACCGAAGAAGAACGGCGAGCCGATCAGGAAGAGTCGGAATTCCTGCCGCATCAGCGCTCGCCACCTTCCACGTTGCCCCGCCCGGTCTGCGGGTCCTCCTGGGCCGCGGGCCACACGGTGCCCGGGTCGACGGCGCCCGGCCGGGCGGCGTCCTGCGGGTCGTGCGGCGGCCCCTCGGCCCCGTGTTCGCCGGCCCGTTGTTCGCCGGCCCGTTGTTCGCCGGCCCCGTGATCGCCCGGCCCCGGCCCAGCGGAACCCGCCCCGGCGGCCCTCGGCGCGCCCGCGCCCGCTGGGGCGCCGCTGCGCTGCACAGAGTCGGCCGGTCGCCCGGCGGCGATCGCCGCCAGCACGGCCGGGTTCGGCTCGGCGCTACCGTCCATCGCGGCAACCTCCGGGTGGTGCAGGTCGAAGGCCGGCGACTCCGAGCGGATCCGCGGCAGCGACGTGAAGTTGTGCCGCGGCGGTGGACTGCTAGTGGCCCACTCCAGGGAGCGGCCGTAGCCCCACGGGTCGTCGACCGTCACGCGCGGTGCCGAGCGCCAGGTCGAGTACACATTCCAGAGGAACGGCAGGGTCGAGGCGCCGAGGATCACGGCGCCGATCGTCGAGATCTGATTCGCGGTCGTGAAACCGTCCGACGGCGCGTAATCCGCGTACCGCCGCGGCATCCCGACCATGCCCAGCCAGTGCTGAATCAGGAAGGTGGTGTGGAACCCGATGAAGGTGAGCCAGAAGTGCACCTTGCCGAGCCGGTCGTCGAGCATCCGACCGGTCATCTTGGGCCACCAGAAGTAGAATCCGGCGAACATCGCGAAGACGACCGTGCCGAAGACGACGTAGTGGAAGTGCGCGACGACGAAGTACGAGTCCGAGACCTGGAAATCCAGCGCCGGACTGGCCAGGATGACGCCGGTCAGGCCGCCGAACAGGAAGGTCACCAGGAACCCGATGGACCACAGCATCGGGGATTCGAAGGTGAGTTTCCCGCGCCACATGGTGCCGATCCAGTTGAAGAACTTCACCCCGGTCGGCACGGCGATCGCCATGGTCATGAAGGCGAAGAAGGGCAGCAGAACGGCGCCGGTCACGTACATGTGGTGCGCCCATACGGTCACGGACAGCGCGGCGATCGAGATGGTCGCGTAGACCAGGCCCTTATATCCGAAGATCGGCTTGCGGCTGAACACCGGCAGCACTTCGGAGATGATGCCGAAGAATGGCAGCGCGATGATGTAGACCTCGGGGTGCCCGAAGAACCAGAAGAGGTGCTGCCAGAGGATGGCGCCGCCGTTCTCCGGGTTGAAGATCTGCGCGCCGAGTTTGCGGTCCGCGCCGAGCGCGAACAGCGCCGCCGCCAGCGGCGGGAAGGCCATCAGCACCAGCAGGCTCGTGATCAGCGTGTTCCAGGTGAAGATCGGCATCCGGAACATCGTCATGCCGGGCGCGCGCATGGTGATGATCGTGGTCATGAAGTTGACCGCGCCGAGGATGGTGCCGAACCCGCCGAGCGCCAGGCCGAAGACCCATAGATCGCCGCCCAGCCCCGGCGTGAAGGTCGTATTCGACAGCGGCGCGTATGCCGTCCAGCCGAAGGAAGCGGCGCCGGCGGGCGTGAAGAACCCCGCCACGGCGATCAGGCCGCCGAACAGGTACATCCAGTAGGCCAGCATGTTCAGCCGCGGGAACGCGACGTCGGGTGCGCCGATCTGCAGCGGCATGATGACGTTGGCGAAGCCCGCGAACAGTGGCGTCGCGAACAGCAGCAGCATGATCGTGCCGTGCATGGTGAAGAGCTGGTTGTACTGCTCCTTGCTCTGCACGATCTGAATGCCGGGCGCGAACAGCTCCGCCCGGATCGCCAGCGCCATCAGGCCGCCGATCATGAAGAAGATGAACGACGTGATCAGATACATATAGCCGATGGTCTTGTGGTCGGTGGAGGTGATCCACCGCACCACCGTGCGCCCCCGGGTCGCCCGCCGGCCCGCCAGGCCGGGTACGGTTGCGATCGCCTGCACCATCAGCCCTCATCTCCCGACGTCGATGCCGGCGCCTGGTCGCGGCTGTAGCCCTCCACCGGAAGCCTGCCGGTCTGTCCCGCGGCCCGCAGCTCGGCCATCTTCGCGTCGAATTCCGCCCGGGTGACGACATCGACGTTGAACAACATTCCCGAATGGAACTCCCCACACAATTCGGCGCACTTGCCCGCGTACAGGCCGAGGCGGGTGGGCGTCACCTCGAAGACGTTCGTGCGGTGCGGGAAGACGTCCTTCTTGTAGAGGAAGGCCGGCACCCAGAAGGAGTGGACGACGTCGCGCGATTCGAGCCGGAACTGCACCTTCTCGTTCACCGGCAGGTACAACGTCGGCAATTCCGGCGACGTCCCGGGGACGTCGTCAATCGGCTCGAGCCCGCCGACGTCGTTCACCTGGACCCCGCTCTCGTATACATCGGCGTCGAGGTAGTTGAAGTCCCAGCTCCACTGCTTGCCGACGACCTCGACGGTCACGTCGGGCTCGTCGCTGACCGCCTGGATCGCCGACATATCGCGGTCCGTATACGAGAACAGGACCAGGATCATGACGACCGGCACAGCCGTGTACATGATTTCCAGCGGCAGGTGGTAGCGAGTCTGGATCGGCAACCGCTCATCGTTGCGGCGCTTGCGGTAGGCCGCGGCGCACCACAGGATCAGGCCCCACGTGATGACGCCGACGATCAGGGCCGCCACCCAGGACCCGGTCCACAGGGATGTGATCCGGCCGGTCTGATCGGTGACCTCGCCGTCGCTGTAGCCGGGCAGAAAGCCCCGTTGCACGGCGTCGCTCGAACAGCCCGACAGTGCGACGGCCGCGGCTGCCGCGCCGGCGGCGGCGATCGCCGCCCGGCTGCGTAGAAGACGGCGTGGTTGCGAACGCACGGTTGCCCTTCCCCCTCATTCCTGGCGGGATCCGATGGCGGACCCCGCTCGGGACCTTCGTCCCTGCCATGCGAAGGATAGCGCGTGAATCCACATGTTGGGGGGCGAACGGTCACCTGCCGTTGTTCGGACACCTGTCCGACGTCGCAACAGGGATATGGAGGGAGCGCACGGATGCGGCACAGCGTTCAAACCGGCGATATCAAGCTCTGCCGACGGCGCCGGCGAAAAGGCTTATTCGGTAAGTGGGTCCTGTGGGTGGCGGTTTGATGCACGAAGTCGCGGTGGCCGGCGGGTGACGGTGGCCGCTGAGGTCGAGGGGGCGGGACGACATAGAGATCGCGCGGATGGTGATTCGGCCTGGCGTGGCGGTGCGGGCACCAAATGCTCGGTTGGACGTGGATTGTCGAGGTCTGCATCTGAGCAGGGAGTCACCTGGTGCCTGCGGTGTCATCGTCGTCGATCGAGTCGTTGTAGGTCCGGTTCGAGGCCTTGATTCCGGGCCGTCGCGTCGCTCACCCGTTGGGTGTAACCGTCAACGCATCGCGGACCGGGTCGTGTTCGACGAACTCGTCAGCCTCGCGTCCGACGAGGCCCGGTCGGGCGGCGGTGGACGCGAGGTGGTGCATCGCTAGGAAGCACCCGGGCCCGCGGGCCAGTACCAGACGCGGCGAGTCAGTACCAGACGCGGCGAGTCAGTACCAGACGCGGCGAGTCAGTACCCGAGGCGGCGAGTCAGTACCTTGTGCGCCGAGTCAGTACCCGAGGCGGCGAGTCAGTACCAGAGCCGCCGAGGAAGTAGCGACACGCCGGGAAAACGAGCACAGAACAGCCGCAAGGTACTGACTCGGCGCACACGGTACTGACTCAGCGCACACGGTACTGACTCGGCGCGCCAAGTACTGACTCGAGGCGGCCGACAAGGGCGCTGCGGTGGGATGCGGGCGACGCCGGCCGCCGCGCGAGAGAGCTGGGGCGCGCGAGATAGAGGTTTGTCGGACGAAAGAGAGGTGTCGCCAACGAGATAGAGGCTAAACGTCGCGAATCGGCCTGTTCGGCGGGCCGTACCACTCGCTCGCGGGCCGTACCACTCGCTCGCGGGCCGTACCACTCGCTCGCGGGCCGTACCTCTCGCTCGCGGGCCGTCCTCTCGCTCGCGGGCCGTACCTCTCGCTCGACCCCGAATCCGGAATTACGCGCCCTAGCTGAAGGAACCGCCGCAGGCGCAGGAGTTGCCCGCGTTCGGGTTGTCGATCGTGAAGCCCTGCTTCTCGATCGTGTCCGCGAAGTCGATCGTGGCGCCGTCGAGATACGGCACGCTCATCCGGTCCACGACCACCTCGACGCCGTCGAAGTCGCGCAACGCGTCCCCGTCGAGCACCCGCTCGTCGAAGTAGAGCTGGTAGATCAGCCCCGAGCAGCCGCCCGGCTGGACGGCGAGGCGCAGGCGCAGGTCGTCGCGCCCCTCCTGCTCGAGCAGGCTGCGCACCTTCGCGGCCGCCTCGTCGGTCAGCACCACGCCGTGCGTGGCAGTCTCGGTCGTTTCGCTCATCGTCACTCCACGAAGTCGCTGGGCCACGGCAGGCCTCAGTGGGTGGCCCGTCGCCGCTCGATAGGAACGCGTGCCGGACCGATTCTGTTCCCGAGTCTAAGGCCCGCCCGGACGCCCGCCTCGACGACCCTCGCGCCGCGCCGCCGCGATCTTGACCGAATTCAGGCGACGGGATAGTTTGGTCGACACCGGCTTTATTCGCGATGAAACCGGCTTAACCGGCGCGTCACTGCAATCCTGAACGCGTCGCTGCAATCCTGAACGCGGCCCCCACCGTGGCACGTCCCAGTCCCGGAGCGCTTCGCGGCCGCCTGAAGGCCTCGGCGCGGCCCACCGCGCCACCCCGCTTCCGATCACGTGCCGTCACCACGGCTCGGGACCGGCTTCTTCGAGAGGAGCCCGTCATGGTCGACCCGACCACCACCCAGACCGGCATCCCCGTGCCCAGCGACGATCATTCGTTGACCGTCGGCGCCGACGGCGCCACGGTGCTGCACGATCGCTACCTCGTCGAGAAACTCGCCCACTTCGATCGCGAACGCATCCCGGAGCGTGTGGTCCACGCCAAGGGCGGCGGCGCCTTCGGCACCTTCGTCGTCACCGACGACGTTTCGCGGTATACCCGGGCGGCGGTGTTCCAGCCCGGGACCTCAACCGACATGCTCGCCCGGTTCTCCTCCGTGGCCGGCGAGCAGGGCTCGCCGGATACCTGGCGGGACGTGCGCGGGTTCGCGCTGAAGTTCTACACGACCGAGGGCAACTTCGACATCGTCGGCAACAACACCCCGGTCTTCTTCATCAAGGACGCGATGAAGTTCCCGGACTTCATCCACTCCCAAAAGCGCCTACCGGGTTCCGGCCTGCGGGACCCGGACATGCAATGGGACTTCTGGACCCTCTCCCCCGAATCGTCCCACCAGGTCACCTATCTGATGGGCGATCGAGGCCTGTCCCGGTCCTGGCGGCACATGAACGGCTACGGCTCGCACACGTACCAATGGATCAACGCCCGGGGTCAACGGTTCTGGGTCAAGTACCATTTCCGCACCCGGCAGGGCGTCGAGTTGCTCACCGCCGCCGACGCCGAGCGCATCGCCGGCGCGGACGCCGACTTCTACCGGCGCGACTTGCGGGACGCCATCGGGCGAGGCGACTTCCCGGTCTGGGACCTGCGGGTCCAGATCATGCCGTACGCGGAGGCGGCGGCGTACCGGTTCAACCCGTTCGACCTGACCAAGACCTGGTCGCACGCCGACTACCCGCTGATCGACGTCGGGCACTTCACGCTCAACCGCAACCCGCGCAACTTCTTCGCCGAGATCGAACAGGCCGCGTTCAGTCCGTCCAACCAGGTGCCGGGCACGGATATCTCACCGGACAAGATGCTGATGGCGCGAGTCTTCTCCTACCCGGACACCCAGCGGTACCGGCTCGGCGCCAACTTCAACCAACTGCCGGTCAACCGCCCGGGAGCGGCCGTGCACAGCTACACCCAGGACGGCGCCGCCCGGCACCGGTTCGACGACCCCAGCCGGCCGGTCTACGCGCCGAACTCCTTCGGCGGGCCCGTGGCCGACCCCGTGCGGGGGGCGGAGGGCTCCTGGGAGAACGACGGCGCGTTGCTGCGCGCCGCGGCCACGCTGCACGCCGACGACGACGACTTCGGCCAGGCGGGGACCTTGTACCGGGACGTCTTCGACGCCGCCGCCAAGGACCGCTTCGTCGCGACGCTCATCGGCCAGGGCAGGTTGTTGACCCAGGACCGGATCAGGATCCGGTTCATCGGGTACTGGACGTCCGTCGACGCCGACCTCGGCCGGGCCCTGGCCGAGGCCCTGGCCGAGGCGCTGGAGTAGCGCCGGAAGCCGGGTCTACCACGGGCGACAGTGCGATCGCCTTCGGAGCGAAGCGGACTCCTCGAGGACCGTCAACCCACGGATCGCTTACGGCTACGTGTCCTCGGGATCGGTGGGGATCCAGCGGGATCCGTACCCGCGGATGACCCTGGCGGCAAGCAGGCCAATACAGAGGGAGAATGCTGCCCCGGCGACAGCCAGGCGGGCGAAATAGTCCCAGGGCATGGGCAGGACGTTGCCGGGTACCGCGGTGGGTGCACGCCCTGAGACTCAGCACGACGTTCTGTCCGAGATGCATGGAGCGCCTCCTGATTGTCCGGAACCGACGGAGTGACGAGCTGTTCGAGCTGGCTCGAAGACCATAGCCGACGTATCGTGTATTGGCGACACGGAGGGCGTTCGCTTCGTTATGCGTTATGCCGTGTTTTCAGGGCATTGGGGTCCAGGTATGGGCAATCCGGGCGACGGCGGCGGCCGGCGCCGCGCCGAGCGGGTACGCCCCGCTGACGCCGGCCGCAGACCACTCGCGCCGGCCGGCTTGCAGGTCCGCGGTGAGCACAACGACCGGCACCCCGGTGGCGGCCGCAGCCTCGGCAACCATCGCGACGAGGCCGGCGGCGAGTTGGTCGCCGTCGAGCACGGGCACGACGGCGACGGCGACATCGGCCGCGGCCACCCGGCCGCCGAGGTCGACGGCGTCGGCCACGACCCGAAGCGCCGGCAGGATCCGCCCGCCGAGCGTCGCGATCGCGAACGCGACCCCGCCGCCCGACGCGCTGCCCGGCAGGCGGGCCGGCAGGCGGGCCGGCGACGCCGGCCGGCTGGGCGCGCCGAGGA